>JAULZJ010000001.1:0-1512 GCA_032117435.1 Candidatus Nanopelagicales bacterium
CGGTTGCGGGCTACCAGCGCCGCACACAGGCGACACAGCAGCGCCGCAATGAGCAACTGCCCGCCCACCTGCCGCGATACGAGGTGACCCTCGAGGCATCCGAGGTGGAGCTGACCTGCCCGACTCACGGCCCGCGGAAGCTCGTGGGGATGGACTGGCAGGAGACGCTTGAGGTCGTGCCGCCCAAGCTCATCGTGCGGAGGACCGGCATTCCGAAGTACGCCTGCCCGAAGGCGCCGGAATGTGGCATCGTCGAGGCGCCCCGGCCGGTCGGTCTCATCGAGGGCAACCGGTACGACACGAGCATCGCCGCCGAGGTCATGGTGGCGAAGTACGCGTACCACACGCCGGTGTATCGCCAGCAGGACATCTTCGCCTCCTGCGGCTGGACGCCCGCCCGCAGCACGCTACTCAACGTGCTCAAGGCGGCAGCGCACCTCATTCGACCGCTGATCACGCACCTGCGGGAGGTGGTGCGGGCCGGACCGATCATCGCCACCGACGACACGACCGTCACGCTGAAGGTGACGGATGCGCCGCTGCCCGCCGATCGTGACAACCCGAAGAATGTGCGCGCCTGCGAGGTGATCGCCGCTGCGCAGGCGGAGTCACGTGGCAGCATCACGGCGAGGATGTGGGTCTATCGGAGCGTGACTGCGCCGATCAATGTCTTCGACTTCACGGTCAGCCGCCATCGGGACGGCCCGGAACTGTTCCTGGAGGGCTTTGCCGGGAGCCTGATGGCCGACTGCTACGCGGGCTACGAGGCGGTGCAGACGAGGAGCGAAGGCCGGATCATTCGTGCTGCGTGTGCCGCGCATGCCCGCCGCAAGGTCTTCAATGCGCGAGACAACCACCCGGTGCATGCGAGCGTGCTGCTGGGGATGTTTCGGGAACTCTACGACATCGAGGATCGTGCCAAGTCGCTCACGGTGGAGGACCGTCAGTTGCTCCGGACTACCGAGGCGCGGCCGATCTGGGAGCGGATGCACGAGTACCTCGCGAGTGAGGCGGTCGCCGACGTGCTGCCCAAGGAGTCCTTCGGTCAGGCTTTGACCTACCTGCGCAACCAGTTCAAGCATCTCCTGATCTATCTCGATGACGGGCTGATGCCGATCGACAACAACGAGACAGAGCAGTTGATGAAGCAGGTGGCCTTGGGCCGGAAGAACTGGATGTTCATCGGCAGTGTCGATGCGGGCTATCGAGCTGCGGATCTGATGACGCTCGTCAGCAGCGCGGCCCGCAATGACCTCGACGTCTTTCTCTACGTGAAAGACGTACTGGACCGACTGCTTGCCGGTGAGACGGACTACGACGCTCTGCGGCCTGATGTCTGGAAGCAGTCACATCCGGAGGCCGTTCGGCTGTATCGCGTCGAGGAGCGTCGCTCCCGAGCCGACGCGAAGATAGTCCGACGCGCCCGACGCCGGGTCGGCAATCACGGTTGAGCCCGCGGAACACGGCTCGATCTTGGCCCCGGCCGGGATGGCGGTGTTGGGCGCTCACGGC
>JAULZJ010000002.1:0-1898 GCA_032117435.1 Candidatus Nanopelagicales bacterium
ATCGGCCTCCTGCCGATCGTGGGGAGTGTCCTCGGCTTCGTCCTCGGTCGAGTCGCCGTGCGCAAGGCGGCCTCGGGGCCTGTCCGAGGGGGGCGAGGCCTGGCCATCGCGGCGGTGATCATCTCTGTCCTGGCCCTCGTCCTCATCGCGCTTACCGTCGCGGCGTACGCCCTCGCCGTCGCCTTCCTCGAGCTCTGACTACGCTCCCGCTATGGCTGCGTCCGCGCCCCGACCCGTCCTCGTCGTCGACTTCGGCGCCCAATACGCCCAGCTGATCGCCCGCCGAGTGCGCGAGGCGCACGTCTACTCCGAGATCGTGCCGCACACCATGGGTGTCGCCCACATGCTCGCGAAGGAGCCAGCAGCCATCATCCTTTCCGGTGGGCCCAGCAGTGTGTATGCCGATGGAGCGCCGACCATCGACCCGGCGCTCTTCGACGCCGGCGTACCCGTCTTCGGCATCTGCTACGGCTTCCAGGCCATGGCCCAGGCCATGGGCGGTACCGTGGAGCGGACCGGCCTCAGCGAGTACGGCGGCACGCCCCTCGAGGTCGTGGGCGGCGAGTCGAAGCTCTTTGCGGGCCTCCCAGCCCGACAGTCCGTGTGGATGTCCCACGGCGACAGCGTGACCGTGGCTCCGGCGGACTTCGTCGTGACCGCGACGTCGGCGGGTGCCCCCGTCGCTGCCATGGAGGCGACGGGCCGACGCCTCGCCGGGGTGCAATTCCATCCCGAGGTGATGCATAGCGAGTACGGCCAGCGAGTGATCGAACGATTCCTCCACGGCATTGCGGGGCTTGAGCCGTCCTGGACCACCGAGGGCGTGATCGACGATCAGGTGGCTCGCATCCGGGCCGAGGTCGGCGACGGCCTGGTCGTCTGCGGACTCTCCGGCGGCGTCGACTCGGCTGTCGCGGCTGCCCTGGTGCAGCGTGCGATCGGCGAACAGCTCACGTGCGTCTTCGTCGACCACGGCCTCTTGCGGGCCGGCGAGGCGGAGCAGGTCGAGCGCGACTTCGTGGCCGCCACCGGTGTCAGGCTCGTCGTCGTCGATGCTCAGCAGCGCTTCCTTGACGCGCTTCGGGGCGTGAGCGACCCCGAGCAGAAGCGCAAGATCATCGGCCGGGAGTTCATCAGGGTCTTCGAGGACGCAGCCCGCGACATCGTCGCTTCCGCGGGGGAGTCGGGACGCACCGTCGACTTCCTTGTGCAGGGCACGCTCTATCCGGACGTCGTCGAGTCAGGCGGCGGGACCGGCACGGCCAATATCAAGAGCCACCACAATGTCGGTGGACTCCCTGACGACCTTGCCTTCACCCTCGTGGAGCCGCTGCGCACCCTCTTCAAGGATGAGGTCCGCCAAGTGGGACTTCAGTTGGGGCTACCCCCCGAGATCGTCTGGCGCCATCCCTTCCCGGGACCGGGTCTGGCGATCCGCATCGTGGGCGCCGTCGATGCCGATCGCCTCGAGATCCTGCGTGCCGCCGATGCCATCGCTCGTGAGGAGCTCACGTCGGCCGGCCTCGATCGAGACGTGTGGCAGTTCCCGGTTGTCCTCCTCGCCGACGTCCGCTCCGTCGGCGTACAGGGGGACGGGAGGACCTACGGGCACCCGATCGTGCTGCGACCGGTGTCGAGTGAGGACGCGATGACCGCGGACTGGTCGCGACTTCCGTACGACGTCGTCGCCCGGATCTCGACACGGATCACGAATGAGGTGCGCGAGGTTAATCGCGTCGTACTGGATGTGACGAGCAAGCCGCCCGGCACCATCGAGTGGGAATAGCCGGGCAGAGCCCGGCTCCGCCCACTCTCGCTCGGTATCGAGTGGGAATAGCCGGGCAGAGCCCGGCTCCGCCCACTCTCGCTCGGTATCGAGTGGGAATAGCCGGGCAGAG
>JAULZJ010000003.1:0-1533 GCA_032117435.1 Candidatus Nanopelagicales bacterium
AACCGCTGTTCTAGTGTTCCCTCGTGCGCGCCGCCCTCTACGACTCCCTGGGATCGCCCTGGCGGATCGCCGACGTGGCCGACCCCGCGCCGCAGCCTGATGGTGTCGTGATCAGGGTTGAGTCTGCCGGCGTGTGCCGAAGCGACTGGCACGCCTGGCATGGCCACGACAACGTCGCGGTCTTCCCCCACGTTCCCGGTCATGAGTTCGCCGGCACGGTCGCGGCCGTCGGCCCCGAGGTGAGTCGGTGGCGGGTGGGTGACCGCGTGGCCGTGCCCTTTGTCTGCGCATGCGGCTCCTGCCTGGTGTGCGAGTCAGGCAATCACCAGGTGTGCCCCCATCAGTGGCAGCCCGGCTTCGACGGCTGGGGCGGCTTCGCCGAGTACGTCGCCCTGCCCGCAGCCGATGTCAATCTCGTGCGACTTCCAGACGGAATCTCCTTCGATGTCGCAGCCTCGCTCGGTTGTCGCGTCGCGACGGCCTATCGAGCAACGGCGACGATCGGTCGCGTCAGCGCGGGTGAAGAAGTGCTCGTCCACGGGGCTGGCGGCGTCGGCCTTGCCGCTGTGATGATCGCGCGCGCGCTCGGCGCTCGCGTCGTCGTCGTCGATCCGTCTGCGCCCGCGCGCGAGGCGGCCGCCCAACTCGGCGCGGCGACGACCCTGGCGCCCTCGACGGATCTCGTCGATTCGATCCGGCATGCGACATCAGGAGGTCCGCACCTCTCCATCGACGCGATCGGCGACGCCGACGCATGCCGCACCTCGATCGAGAGCCTGCGCCCGCGCGGGCGCCACGTGCAGGTCGGCCTCCTACCCGAGGGCACGGCGGTGGATCCGGTGCCGATGCACCGAGTGATCTCCGGGGAACTCGAGATCCTGGGCAGCCACGGCCTGGCAGCACATGACTATCCCGAGTTGATCGAGCTGGTGTCCTCGGGACGATTGCGGCCAGACCTGCTCATCGGTCGCACGATCAGCCTGGACGACCTACCTCACGCCTTCGCGCTGATCGGTACACCGGATCAGCCACCCGGCATGACCCTGGTCCACCCTTAGCTTGGCCAGTCGGCGAGCGTGTGCACATACATCTCGCGGACGCGATGCACCTCGTGATCGATATCGTCACGCGTCCAGCCATCGGTCGACACGGGTGGCAGCACGGCTACATCCAACTCCCCCGATGAGATGAAGAGTCCGTGCGAGGGCATGAGCTCACCCGCATTGCGGATCACGACCGGGACGATAGGGACGCCCGCCTGCATAGCCACATGGAAAGCGCCCTTCTTGAAGGGGCCGAGGCGCGGCGTGGCCGACCGCGTGCCCTCGGGCGCCATGGCCAGCGATCGTCCCTGGCGCAGTGCGGCGACCGCCGGAGCGAGTGCCTTCTTCGCCTCTGCCGTGTTGGCACGATCGATGAAGGCCACGTCCGCTAGCCACCCAAGGGGTCCGAACATCGGATCGTTCTGAAGCTCCTTCTTCGCCACGCCCGTGAAGTCGGTGCGCAACAGCGAGGCCATGACGATGACATCGA
>JAULZJ010000004.1:0-2139 GCA_032117435.1 Candidatus Nanopelagicales bacterium
TCAGCGGCCTGGTCGAGCCGGAGGGTGTCGTTGCCCTCGGGGATGATTCGGGCTCGGCCAGTGAGGGGGTCGTCGATGAGGACGGCGTTGGGCAGCACGAAGATGCCGAAGTCCGTACGCCCGTAGGAGCGTGCGACCGCGTTGAGTGAGTTGGTCACATCGTCTACCGGGTACCCCGCGGCGAGTTGGGCCCTGCCCAGAGCCAGCAGGAATCCCTCGAGGTCCAGGGACTCATCGATCGATGCCGGGTCAGCCTTTGGCTGCTCTTCCGGGCTACCGCTCACGGGGACAGCCTGCCAGCCGATAGCGTCAGATGCGTGGCTACCGCTCCCTTCCGCCGAGATCCGACCTACCGGCCGATCATCGGCGTGACCAAGGGAGTCTTCGGCGGCCTGGGGGTGCGCTTCGACATCGTCGGGGAGGAGATCATCCCGCTCGAGGGCGGTGCGCTCCTGGCGATGAACCACACGAGCTTCCTCGACTTCGCTCTCGGGGGTATGCCGGCGTACCTGCGGGGCAAGCGGCTCGTGCGCTACATGGCCAAGGACGCGGTCTTCAAGCACTGGCTCGGCGGACCGCTGATGCGCGGCATGCGCCACATCTCCGTGGATCGCGAGCAGGGGAGCCAGTCCTTCCGCGACGCGGTCACCTATCTGAAGGCGGGTGAACTCGTCGGCATCTTCCCCGAGGCGACGATGAGCCGCGCGATGGACATCAAGGAGATCAAGACCGGGGCGGTCCGGATCGCCATGGCAGCCGATGTCCCCCTCATCCCGATGTGCATTCTCGGTGGCGCGCGCATCCTGTCCTATGGCCACAAGGACTTCTCGCGCGGTACGACGGTAGCGATCACCGTGGGCGAGGCCATGCACCCCAAGCGGGGCCAGGATGCTGATGCGCTCACAGTGGAACTCCAGACTCGGATGCGCGACCTGCTCGACGAGACGGTCGCCCGATATCCCTACGAGGGGTCACCGTGGTGGATCCCGGTGCGCCTCGGCGGATCCGCGCCTACGCTCGAGGAGGCGGAGGTGCTCGATCAGCAGGCCCGTGAGCGCAAGGCGGCGAAGCGAGCGGCCAAGGGCGTGAAGAGGTAACTGCATTCGGAGAGCGATGAGCGAGGGGAGCCAACGATGAGCCGGCCCGCCGTCGACTATCGATTCATCCTGGCGAATGAGCGGACCTTCCTGGCCTGGCTGCGCACCGGGCTCGCTCTCGTGGCCGGCGGAGTCGCCCTTGATCAATTCGTCGCGGTCGCTTCAGGATCGGAGTTGGTGCGCTGGCTCGCAATTGCGACCATCGGGCTCGGTGCCGTCGTCGGTGTCGTCGGCATCGTGCGCTGGCGCCAGGCGGATGACGTCATGCACGAGGGCGGCACCATGCACAGGAGCAGCGTGGCCCTCTGGCTTGGAGTGACCTTCGTGAGTATTGCGGTGTTCGTCGGTCTCGCCCTCATCTTCGTGGAATGACGTGATGCGCCGCGATATCGAGGATGAGATCGATGACGATGACGGCATCCCCTTCGATGATCCGATCGCACGCACTCGCATGGCGTGGCTGCGCACCATGCTCATCGTCACCGTCATCGGGCTGCTCATGTGGCGTTCCGCCTACGTGGACGGCCAGCAGGGCTGGTCGCTCCTCTGGGTGATCCCCAGCGTGGTCATCCTGGGGATCGGCCTGACGCGCATGCGCGTCCTGGCGCGCGATGGCGTCGGCGAGTCGAGGATCGTGCCGCTCGCCTGGGTGACCGGAGGCTTCCTCGTGCTGGCGGCGGCCGGCGCCCTCCTCGCCGCGGTCTAGTCGTCAGACGCACCGCCGAGGCGCGCGCCTACTAGCCTTCGGCACATGAGCACATGCACCGTCGATTCCCTCCGGGACGCCGTACGCGCACTCATGCCGCAGCTGCAGGCGGATCTCGAGGAGCTCGTGCGCATTCCGTCATGTGCCTTCGCGGGCTTCCCGCGCGAGCCAGTCCAGGAGGCTGCGGACGCGACTCGGCGGCTCTTCGCTGAGGCGGGGATGTCCGCGGAGCTGCTCCCCATCGACGGTGGCGAGCCGGCTGTCGTCGGTCGCATTGGCGAGGGCTCGACGCGAGTGCTGCTCTACGCGCACTACGACGTTCAGCCTGCCGGTGAT
>JAULZJ010000005.1:0-6693 GCA_032117435.1 Candidatus Nanopelagicales bacterium
GGCCTCTCCGGCGGTATCGACTCCGCACTCGTCGCCGCGATCGCCTGCGACGCCCTCGGTGCCGACCGCGTGTACGGCGTCTCGTTGCCTAGCGCCTACTCCTCGGACCACTCCCTTGCCGACGCCGCCGACCTCGCGCAGCGCACTGGCCTGCATCACCGCACCGTCCCGATCATCCCGATGGTCGATGCCTTCGAGGCATCGCTGCACCTCACCGGGCTCGCGGCGGAGAACCTCCAGGCCCGCGTGCGTGGCGTCACACTCATGGCACTGTCCAATGCCGAGGGCCACCTGGTGCTCGCCACCGGCAACAAGAGCGAGATCTCCGTGGGCTATTCGACCATCTACGGCGACGCCGTCGGCGGCTTCGCCCCGATCAAGGACGTCCCCAAGACCCTCGTGTGGGAGCTCTCCCGCTGGCGCAACGCGCGCGCGGAGTCCGCTGGCCAGACACCGCCGATCCCGGCGAACTCCATCACCAAGCCGCCGAGTGCAGAGCTGCGTCCGGGGCAACTGGATCAGGACTCCCTACCTGACTACGCACTGCTCGACGACATCCTCGACGACTACGTCGAGCACGACCGAGGGATGGCCGACCTGGTCGCCCAGGGCTTCGACGCGGAGACGGTGGAGCGCATCATCCACCTCACCGACGCGGCTGAGTACAAGCGGCGCCAGTACCCGCCGGGCACCAAGATCTCACTGCGCGCCTTCGGTCGCGACCGTCGCCAGCCGATCACGAATCACTGGCGGGAGCTAGATCGCCAAGCGGGGCGGCTCCGCCGGCCCGACGGCGATCCCTGACACCGATCCCGCCGAGGGCGAGGTCGATGATCTGCTCCGTGGGGATCGACGCCACCGGCGTGCCATGCCATACCTTGAGGAAGATCATCGGACCGACGAGCAGCGTGGCGACGACGTCGAGATCCACCTGCGGATCCACCCACCCTTCGTCGACACCTTCACGAAGGATCCCGACGAGCAGCCGCCTTCGCGGGCCGAGCACACGCTCGTAGAAGGACGCGAGGAAATCGGGATGCTGAGCACTGGCTGAGATCACCTGCGCCATGATCCGGCCACTGCGAGTCGCCATCATCGGCGTCCGGATGGAGTCCAGCACCATCTCGAGACGCTCGCGAGCACATCCCTGCGGAGGGGCGAGCGGCAGGTCGTCGTGCAGGTAGTCCAGGGCGGCGGCCAGGACCTCATCCCGGCCGGCGTAGCGGCGATAGATCGTCGCCTTGCCCACACCGGCACGATGAGCCACGGCCTCGACGCTGAAGTCGGCGATGCCCTGGTCGGCGAGGACGTCCAGGGCGGCCTCGGCGATCGCGCGATCGGCCTCGACGCTGCGCGGACGTCCGCGCGGCGCGTCAGCTCGGGCCGCGGTCATCGGCGACCTCGCCGGCGAGTTGCTCGGGGTAGTCCTTCTCCTCGGCGCGGATCTGCTCATCGATGGCGGAGTCGGCGGGGACGGCGACCCCCTTGCGGGGCGGGGTAATGAGCGGCAGCGCGAAGGCGACGAGCACGGTCGCGATGACCACCACGGTGATCGACACCAGGTAGGTCACGTGCGACGACGTGAGGAATGCCTCGTACGCCGACTCCCGGACGGCATCGATGATCGTCGCGGGCGCACCCGACTGCTCGAGCCCGCTGAGTAGGGCATCCGTGGCGACGATCGAGTTCTCCGCGGCCGTGCGGGCATCATCGGGCACCTGGTCGGGCAGACCCTCGAAGGAGAGAGCGACGCGCGAGGCGTACTGGGTGGCCAGCACCGTGCCGATGATGGCGACGCCGAGGGCCCCTCCGACCTGGCGGACAGTGTTCTGCACCGCTGATCCGGCCCCTGCCCGCGCGAGCGGAAGGACGTTCTGCATCACCGTGGACGCGGGCGCGATGACATTGCCCATGCCGAAGCCGAAGACGAAGAAGATGACCAGGACGATCCAGATGGGCGTCGTCAACCCGATGAAGAGCAGGCCGATGAGCGACAGTGCGACCAGGATCAGACCCGTCGTCATCACGGCTCGGTAGCCGAACTTGAGCACCATGCCGGCACTGCGCGGAGCAGCGAGGATCTGCCCGACGGCAAAGGGCACGAAGCACAGCCCGGCCGACAGAGTGTCGTAACCGCGCAGGATCTGCAGGTAGAAGGGCAGTGTGAAGGTGATGCCGGAGAGAGCGAAGAAGGCGAGCGTCACCGCCGACAGGCTCACGGCGTAGCCGCGATTGGCGAAGAGCGAGACGTCGAAGCTCTTGTGATCGCTGCGCGCCTCGTAAATGAGGAAGAACGCGAGCACGGCGATGCCGGCCAGCATGGGCAGGATCACGCCGGGATCGGTCCAACTCAGCGTCGAGGACGCGTGGATGATGCCGTAGATGAGCAGTGTGAGGCCGACGACGGAGAGCACGAGTCCGACGAGATCGAGCCTGCGCGGATTCGGGTCACGACTCTCCGGGACGATGCGCCAGACGCCGATGAGGCCGGCGATGACGATGGGCACATTGATGAGGAAGACAGCGCCCCAGTCATTGCCCGTGATCCAGCTCGACCACTGCGGGTTCTGCAGCAGCAGGCCGCCGAGGACCGGACCGAGCGCAACGGCGGCGCCGACGGCGCCCGCCCACGCGCCGATGGCCTTACCGCGCTCATGCGGTGGGAAGACGACGGTGATGATGGCCAGGGTCGTCGGCATGACCGCAGCACCGCCGACCCCCATGACGGCTCGGAAGGCGATGAGCTGACCGGGGGTCGTCGCGAAGGCACTCGCCGCAGAGGCGATGCCGAAGATGATGAGCCCGATGACGAGGATGCGCTTGCGGCCGTATCTGTCACCGAGCGCGCCCCAGGTGAAGAGGAGAGCCGCGAAAGCCAGGATGTAGCTGTCGATGGCCCACACGAGCTCGCCTGCGGAGGCTCCCAGGTCGCGCTGGATCGTCGGCAGCGCGATGTTGAGCACGGTGTTGTCGAGCACGACGATGAGCAGGCTCACCACGAGCACGCCGAGGATGGCCCACCGCCGGGGATGGCCCTCGCCGTTGGTCATCCAACTATCCGGGGACATGGCCCTCCTCACGCTCGGCTCCGGAGACTTCCGGAACGCGGCCGTATCGTAACGACTCCCCGCCGCCAAGGCCATCGCGGCCCGTCGTGCACCATTTCCGCCAGTTGGCGACACTCAGGAGCCCGTCGACGTCGATAAGTGGCGGAATCCGTGCCACCACCTCGTCCGGCCGACCCGCACCCGCGTGCGTGGCCCCCGCCGCTCCCCCGGCCTATCGCTACGGCACCGCGCGCCTCTAGGCACCGACCCGCGGGATATGCCACGATGGCGTCGTCCGGGGACTCCGCCAGGGAGCCTCGAGATGGGAGCAATGCCATGTCTATCGCCACGCCCACTCGGCGCACCACCATTCGCGACCTCCATGCGGCCACCGCCCGCGGAGAGAAGTGGGCGATGATCACCGCCTACGACGCCCTCACCGCCCGTGTCTTCGATGAAGCTGGCATCCCCAGCCTCCTCGTGGGCGACTCCGCCGCGCAGGTGGTGTACGGCTACGACTCCACCCTCCCCGTCACCGTCGACGACCTCGTGCCCCTCGTGGCCGGCGTCGTGCGCGGTTCCTCACGTGCCCTCGTCGTCGCGGATATGCCCTTCGGCTCCTACCAGTCCTCCGTCGCCCAGGCAATGGAGTCGGCCATGCGCTTCATGAAGGACGGTGGTGCGCAGGCCGTCAAGATCGAGGGCGGTCAGCGCGTGCTCCCCCAGGTCGAAGCCCTCGTGGGTGCCGGCATCCCCGTGGTCGGCCATCTCGGCCTGACACCGCAATCGGTCAATGTCTTCGGTGGCTATCGCGTGCAGGGCCGCGGGGAAGATGGCGAGGCCCTGATGCGCGATGCCAAGGCACTAGAGGCCGCGGGCGCGTGCGCCGTCGTCCTCGAGGTCGTTCCCGCCGATCTCGCCGCGCGCGTGTCCGAGGTGCTCACCATCCCCACCATCGGCATCGGCGCGGGCGCCGCCACCGACGCCCAGGTCATCGTCTGGCAGGACATGGCCGGCTTGACGGCGGATCCACGCCCGAAGTTCGTCAAGGCTTACGCCGACCTGCGCACGATCCTGGGCGACGCCGCTGCCCAATGGTCCGACGAGGTGCGCAGCGGCGCCTACCCGGCCCCCGAGCACACCTACAGCTAGACGTCGGTGATGCGCACGCCCGCGTGCGCCTTGTAGCGCCGGTTCATCGAGATGAGATTGGCCGTGAAGGCCTCGACCTGACCGGCGTTGCGCAGTCGGCCGCCGTAGACACCGCGCATGCCGGCGATGAGACCCGCGATCGCCTGGACAGTGTCGGTCGCCTCGCGATCATCACCGAGGACGAGCACATCGGTGTCGATGCTGTCGACGGTGTCATCGAGGAGCAGGACGGCGGAGATGTGGTGGAACGCTGCGACGACGCGGGAGTCCGGGAGCACGGCCGCAGCCTGCTGCGCCGCCGAGCCTTCAGGCACGTCGAGCCCGTAGGCGCCCTGCTTGTCGAAGCCCAGCGGGTTGACGCAGTCGATCACGATCTTGCCCGCGAGCGGGGCACGGAGGCTCTCGAGCAGCGCACCGTGGCCGTCCCAGGGCACTGCGACGATGACGACATCGGCTGCGGCGGCGCAATCCTCGTTGCTCATGCCACGCACAGTGCCCGGGAGCGCTGCAGCAGCCTCCTGCGCACGCGCGGCATCGCGTGATCCCAAGATCACGTCGCAGCCCGCCGTGGCCAGGCGTCGCGCCAGGCCGCGACCCTGCTCACCGGTGCCCCCGAGCACGCCGATGGTGAGTCCCGAGACTTCGGGCAGTGCGTAGGGGTCAGGCGCGGTGGCCGCAGGCGTGGTCATCGCGACATCCTTGCAGCGCCCCACCGGCACCGCGAAATCGGTTGACCCCATGACATGATCCGCGATCATGGCCAGTCGACTGCGGGGCATGCGCATCGACCTCACGCCGCTGCGCACACTGCCGGCCTTCCGGCGCCTCTTCATCGGCGCCGTGGTCACATCGCTGGGCTCGATGGCGACCTACGTCGCCATTCCCTTCCAGGTGGCCGAACTCACCGACTCCTTCATCGCGGTGGGCCTCATCGGCCTCGTCGAGCTGGTGCCCCTCGTCATCTTCGGCCTCTACGGCGGATCACTGGCCGACCGGGTGGACCGACGCGTCCTGGTCGTGGGAGGTGAGATCGCGGCGGGGATCCTCGTCCTGGTCCTGATGGTCAACGCCCTGCTGCCGTCGCCCCAGCTGTGGGTCATCTACGTCGTCGCGATGCTCTTCGCCGCCGTTGACGGCCTGCAGCGCCCCTCCCTCGATGCCATGCTGCCGCGCCTGGTGCCGCAGGATCAGTTGGCCGCGGCCAGCGCACTCAGCTCCCTGCGCATGAACTCTGCGGCCCTCGCCGGGCCGGCGATCGGCGGAATCGCCATCAGCATCTGGGGAGTGGGAGCGGCGTACGCCTTCGACGCAGTCTCGTTCCTCGTCGCGATCACCATCTTCATCCGCCTACCCTCGGTTCGCTCCGCAGCGACGACGACTCAGTCGAGCGTGCGCCACGTGTGGTCGGGCGTGCGGTATGCGTGGAGCCGCAAGGACATCCTCGGCAGCTACACCATCGACTTTGCCGCGATGACCTTCGCCTTCCCCTTCGCGCTCTTCCCCTTTATCGCGCAGCAGTACGAAGCTCCGTGGGCCCTGGGCTTGCTCTACTCCGCGGGATTCGCCGGCGGCCTCGTCTTCGGCCTCACGAGCGGATGGACGACACGCATTCCCCACTACGGTCGAGCGATCGCCGTCGCCGCTGCATCCTGGGGAGCAGCGGTCGGACTCGTGGCCATCGCCCCGGGCATCTGGTGGGTCCTCGGGCTGCTCGCCATCGCTGGCTACTTCGACATGCTCAGCGGCCATTTCCGGAGCCTTCTCTGGAACCAGTCCATCCCGGACGACGTGCGCGGCCGCATGGCCGGCATCGAGATGCTCAGCTACTCCGTGGGCCCGATGCTCGGCCAGGTCCGCAGCACGTCGGCGGCGCAGGCTTTCGGTCTGCGCACGTCCCTTGCTTCAGGCGGATTCCTGTGCATAGTTGCGGTTGGTGTGACGTGTGTGACACTTCCGGCCCTGTGGATATTCGATGCGCGCACCGATCCCCACGTAGCGGCGCGACGTCGCGAAGCCGATGGAAACGAACCATCGACACCGGATTCGGAAGCCCCGTAGCACGACAGCGGATTCAATTCGGAGCGCGACACACCGAGGCGCGAAATTGCGGCGATGTCGCGAATCCACCACCGAATCTGCAACAGTGGTCTTCGTAAAGCCCTGCCAAGGGGCAGGGAACGACCAACTGGAGGCACCGTGGCGGTCGCGAAGAAGACCACCGCGCGCAAGCGGACGGCCAAGAAGGCCCCTGCTAAGCGCGCTGCAGCGAAGAAGGCACCCGCGCGCAAGCGCACTGCCAAGAAGGCTGCACCGAAGAAGGCAGCCCGCAAGGCACCCGCGCGCAAGCGCACTGCCAAGAAGGCCGCGCCGAAGAAGGCAGCCCGCAAGGCACCCGCGCGCAAGCGCACTGCCAAGAAGGCCGCGCCGAAGAAGGCAGCCCGCAAGGCACCCGCGCGCAAGCGCACTGCCAAGAAGGCCGCGCCGAAGAAGGCAG
>JAULZJ010000005.1:6793-13456 GCA_032117435.1 Candidatus Nanopelagicales bacterium
CCCGCAAGGCACCCGCGCGCAAGCGCACTGCCAAGAAGGCCGCGCCGAAGAAGGCAGCCCGCAAGGCACCCGCGCGCAAGCGCACTGCCAAGAAGGCCGCGCCGAAGAAGGCAGCCCGCAAGGCACCTGCCCGCAAGCGCACTGCCAAGAAGGCCGCGCCGAAGCGCGCTGCCGCCAAGAAGACCGCCCGCAAGGCACCCGCGCGCAAGCGCACCGCCAAGCGGGCTCCTGCGCGCAAGCGCTGAGTCTGTTCATAGTGAAGGCCCGCACCATCCGGTGCGGGCCTTCACTATGTCTACGGCGAGCTCGATGTGCCTGCGGTGAGCTCGCGGTCAGTCGTCCTCGGCTTCCCACGCCTCGGTTCGCGCGCGGGCCCGCTCCAGGGCCGACTCGGCTTCCGCTCTCGTCGCGTAGGGACCCATGCGCTCAGAATTGGGATCACCCGGTCCCTGCTCCACCTTCTGCGTGCGCAGGTTGTACCACCACAGGTCCTCGCCCTCGAGTCCCAAGTCCACATCGACTCCTTCCGTCGCGCCTCGCCTGACACGGGCGCCGCTGCTCCCACCCTAGTGGCGCGTGGCTCCCACGGACTCGCACCTAGACTCACCCCATGACCGTCACCCGGGAGCCGCTCGTGCCCGGCACCCTGTCACCGCGCCGCGCCGTACCCCCCGGCATCGCCCGGCCCGAATACGTCGACCGCCCCGCCCCGCAGCGATTCACCGGCTCGGAAGTCAAGGACGCCGAGGCCATCGAGCGCATGCGGGTGGCCGGCCGCATCGCGGCCCAGGCGCTCCAGGCCGTGGGGCAGGCCGTGGCACCGGGGGTCGCCACGGATGAACTCGACCGCATCGGCCACGAATTCCTCCTCGATCACGGGGCCTACCCCTCGACGCTCGGCTACCGCGGATTCCCCAAGTCGCTGTGCGCATCGCTCAACGAGGTCATCTGCCACGGCATCCCGGACTCGACCGAGCTCGTCGAGGGCGACATCTGCAACATCGACATCACCGCATTCATCGGCGGGGTCCACGGCGACACCAACGCCACCTTCCTGGTCGGCGAGGTCTCCGACGAGGCACGACTCCTCGTCGAGCGCACCCACGAGGCCACGATGCGCGCGATCAAGGCGGTCGCACCGGGGCGCCCCATCAACGTCATCGGGCGCGTGATCGAGAGCTACGCGAAGCGGTTCGGCTACGGCGTGGTCCGCGACTTCACCGGACACGGCATCGGGACGTCGTTTCACAGCGGTCTGGTGATCCCCCACTACGACGATTCGCGCTATGACACCATCATGGAGCCGGGGATGACGTTCACCATTGAGCCCATGATCACGCTGGGCTCCTACGACTACGAGATCTGGGACGACGGCTGGACAGTCGTCACGCGTGACCGGCGACTCACGGCGCAGTTCGAGCACACCATCCTCGTGACCGACACCGGTAGCGAGATCCTCACCCTCCCCTGAGCGATGCGAGAAGCCGTGACCACTCTCCCCACCACCTGGCCCCACGATGTGCTCACGTTAGGCATCGACATCGGGGGCACGGGACTCAAGGCCGCGGTGGTCGACGCCGAGGGCGTCATGGTGGGCAATCGCGTGAAGGTGCCCACGCCGTACCCCTGCCCCCCTCCGCTGCTCGTCCAGTCCCTCGTCGACCTGACCACTCCCCTCGGGGGCTACCACCGAGTCTCCGTCGGCTTCCCGGGGCTGGTGCGGCACGGCATCGTCTTGGAGGTGCCCGCCTTCTCGCGACGGGAGTACGGCGGACCGCCCGACCCCGCCCTGGTGCGCGAATGGGACGGCTTCCACCTCGCCGACACACTTGCCCGCGCCTTCAACCTGCCCACGCTGGTCGTCAACGACGCCGACATGCAGGGGGCCGCGGTGGTCGCGGGCCACGGCGTCGAATTCGTCATGACCCTCGGGACCGGAGTCGGGACGGCCCTCTTCAACGATGGTGTGCTCCTGCCCCATTTCGACCTCTCGCACGGCCCCTTCCGCAAGGGCATGACCTTCGACATCGCGCTCGGAGAGGCGCGCCGCCAGGAGATCGGCACGAAGCGCTGGTGCCCCCAGGTGCGCCGAGCGATCGAGTGCTTCCACGACATGCTCTTCTTCGATCGGATCTACGTCGGCGGGGGCAACGCGCAGCGACTCGATCCGGTCGACGTAGGCCCCAAGGGCGTTATCGTGCCCAATACGGCGGGAATCCTGGGCGGCGTGCGCATCTGGCAGATGACGGGCCGCACATGACAGTACGTCCGTGCACGGGAGCGGAGCGGTCATGACGCGATGGCTCAGCGACGATGAGCAGGCCTCCTGGCGTGCCTGGATCGCCGCCTCGCTCCTGCTCCCGGACCGACTCAGCCGCGACCTGCAGGAGCAGGCCGGCATCTCGCTGCCCGACTACGAGATCCTCGTCTACCTGTCCGAGGCACCTGCACGGCGTCTGCGGATGAGCGAACTCGCCGATCACACCCTCTCCTCGCGAAGCCGCCTCTCCCACCAGGTGGATCGCCTCACCGACGCCGGCCTCGTCGACCGCCAGCCCTGCTCGGACGACCGTCGCGGCTACTTCGCCGTACTCACTTCGGCCGGCTGGGACTTCCTCGTCGAGACAGCACCGGTGCACGTCGAGAGCGTGCGTGAGAATCTCGTCGACGTGCTCACGCCGAAGGAGTTCGAGGAGTTCGGTCGCCTGTGCGCCAAGATCGCGGATCATCAGGCTGCCGCAGGCGCGGACAACGCGGGTGACTGCGGTGGCCGCGCCTGACTCCACCGCGGTCGAGGATCACCTGGCCGCATACCCCTCCGCGCAGCGCCGCGCCCTGGAATCCGTGCGCACAGCACTGCACCGACTCCTCCCGGGAGCGGATGAGGTCATGGCATGGGGCATACCGAGCTACCGCGTGGACGGCGACCTGGTGCTGAGCTTCAGCGGCTTCACCGACCACAACAGCCTCTTCCCCGGCGCCGGGGTCGTCGCCCAGGCGCGCACGGCGCTGCCCGACCTGGCCACCACGAAGGGCACCATCCACCTCCCGCGCGATACAGCGCCGCCCGCTGCACTGCTGCGTTTCGTCGTACGCGCCCGCCTGGCTGAGATCAACGACGGCTACCCCAAGGCCTCGGGAGTGGCGAAGGCCTTCTACGACAACGGCTTCCTCAAGCACCGGGGCCGCATGAAGGCCGGCAGGATGCACGGGGCCTGGGAGTTCTACCGACGCGATGGCTCGCTCATGCGGTCGGGCCGGTTCGCCCAGGGACAGCAGGTCGGGGAGTGGACGACGTACGACCGCTCGGGCAAGGCACACCGGGTGACCGATTTCGGCTAGTCCCGTCGAGACGGGACAGGCTGATCCCTGAGGAAATCGGGATGAATTCCCGGGGCGGGGGTGCGACGCGACCTCGGGCCCGACACACTGGAGCCCGTGATCGCCATCAGCGTGCTCAGCCTCAAGGGCGGGGTGGGCAAGACCTCGGTGGCCCTCGGTCTCGCGGGGGCAGCCGCCAAGCGCGGCCTGAAGGTCCTCGTCATCGACCTGGACCCGCAGGGCAATGCCACCTCCATCCTCCAGGGGCGCCACCCGCGCCACAACGCCGCCACCGTGCTGGCCCAGCCCACCGCGGAGGCCCTCGCCGGCGCGGCGACCAAGACGGCCTGGGTCTTCAAGGACGGTCGCGTCGACGTCGTCGGCAGTGACGAGGAGCTCATCCGCTTCGACGCATGGACGGGCAATCGTCGCTTCACGCCCAAGCTGGCACGGGCGATGAAGCGACTAGAGGGTTACGACGTCGTCATCATCGACTGCCCGCCCTCCCTCGGTGCGCTGACGCGGGAGGCCCTCGCCGCATCCCGGCTCGCCGTAGTCGTGACCACGCCGTCCTATTTCGGGGCGCAGGGGGCCGAGCGCGCCATCAGCGAGATCAACGAGATCCGCTCCACCGTCAACCCCGACCTCCGCTTCGCCGGCATCGTGGTCAACCGCCTGCGGGAGAAGACGGAGGAGCACCGCTACCGCAAGCGCGAGCTCATGGCGATCCACGGTCCCGGTGCCCTGCTCAAGCCCGCCGTTCCCGAGCGCGTGGCCCTCCAGCAGGCCGAGAGCACGGGCGAGCCCATCTCCGCGGTGAAGTCCGAGGGTGCGCGCGATGTGGCGAAGGTCTTCGACAAGCAGATGGCGCGCCTGATCAAGATGGCGCGCGAGGATCAAGCCTCCTCGTAGCCTGCGGGTCTTTCGGCGTTGGCCGAACGATCGGGTGGCCGAAGCCCACGCTGTGAATGTCAGATGTCCTCACATTGGCTGTGCTGAATTTGGTTTGTCCCCAAAGTGGCTGCCCAAGCGGCGACATCTGGACAATCGGCTACCCGGCCGAAGGGGCGGCGGACGAGTCGACCTGTAAGCCGGGTTCTGTCCTCGCTCGCGCGAGGGGCGATCATCCATCTGGGACCACCGTTGCCGATGGCCTCGTGCGACCTACCAGCAGGATATGAGCGGGCCACTCTCCTGCTTAGACCCTTGCGAGTCCACTTGGTCTAGCTCCGGGTGGGGTTTGCCGAGCCACCGCAGTCACCTGCGGCGCTGGTGGTCTCTTACACCACCGTTTCACCCTTACCCCGATCGCTCGGGGCGGTTTGCTTTCTGTGGCACTGTCCCGCGGGTTGCCCCGGGTGGGCGTTACCCACCACCTTGCCCTGTGGAGCCCGGACTTTCCTCGACGACGTACGTCGCCGCGATCGCCCGGTCGGCTCGTCCGCCGCGCCTCACAGGGTACCCGCGATCGGACGGCGGCGATGACGTCGACCGGTTGGCGGCCACACGGTCGACGTCGGGCACCACCAGCAGCCCATCGGTCGACAGCAGGGGCATCGCGCCCCACTAGCGTGAGGGCATGCTCATCCTGCTGCCACCCAGCGAGGGCAAGGCATCCTCCGCCCGGGGGCCGCGTCTCGCCGTATCGAAACTCTCCTTCCCGGAGCTCAGCCCCACGCGCAAGGCGGTGATCGAGGCACTCGTGCGCATGTGCGAGGGCTCTGCCACCAAGGCACGGGCGACACTCCGGATCTCCACGCGCCAGGACGAGGAGCTCGAGCGCAACCGCTCGCTACGTAGTGCACCCACGGCACCAGCCGGCGAGATCTACACCGGAGTCCTCTACGACGCGCTCGACCTGGCCACCCTCGAGGCCCGCGCACGCCGCCGAGCCGCCACGGACATCGCCATCGCGTCGGCACTCTTCGGGCTGCTGCGCGTGACGGACCACATCCCGGCCTACCGCCTCTCCGGTGACACAACCCTGCCCGGCGTGGGACGTCTGGCGACGAGTTGGCGTGAGCCGGTCGCCGATGCGATCCGCGCGGCATCGGTGCGCAGCATCGTCCTCGACCTGCGGTCGTCTGCGTACGTCGCGCTCGGCCCAGTGCCGGCTGACCTCGCCGAGCGCACCGCGGTCGCCCGCGTCCTGCAGGAGAAGGGCGGTAAGCGCACCATCGTCAGCCATCACAACAAGGCAACCAAGGGGCGGCTGGTGCGAAGCCTCCTGAGCGAGCCGAAGCCGCGCACCGTGCCCGACCTGGCAGGGGCCCTCGGCGCGGCTGGCTACCGAGTCGAGCTCCGACCACCCCGGGGCGACGAAAAGCCCTGGACCGTCGACATCGTCGTCGCGGAGTTGTAAGTCACACACCGAAGCCGGGAACGACGCCGCGCAGGTGCGCGGACTCGGCAAAGCCGAAGAGCGACGAGTTGCCATCCGGGAACCACGCGATCGTCGTCAGCGAGCAGGGCGCCAATTCCATGCGGTACAGGCTGGACAGGGGAGCATCGACGCAGAGGCCGGTCATGAGCTTGATCGGGGTGACATGCGAGATGACGGCGATCCGCTGGCCCGCGTGACGCGTGAGGATCTCCCGCCGGGCGCGATCGACGCGATCGCGGCACTCGGCGAAGGACTCCCCGCCGGGCGGCGCGACATCGGTCGAGGCGAGCCAGGCGGAGAGCTCTACCGGCCACCGATCGCTCACTTCCGCGAAGGTGTGGCCGTCCCACTCGCCGAAGGCGCACTCGACGATGCCCGGCTCGAGATCGATGGGGGCACCTGTCGCGTGCGCGACCGCCTCGGCTGTCTGCCGCGTGCGCAGTAGCGGGGATGCGACGATCGCATCGACGCCGCCGCGCGCGGCGACCTCCCTGGCCAGCGCCTCGGCCTGCTGCTCACCGAGCGGAGCGAGGGGCGCGTCGTAGCCTCCGGCCCCGGAGAAGCGCTTCTCCAGGCTGTACGCCGTCGCCCCGTGCCGGCCGAGCAGCGTGGTGGTCGGCGTGCCCAAATCCGTCGCCCAGCCCACCATCTTGTGCGGCGGATGCGCGGCACGCTCCTCTTCCGCCCTCTCCTCCAGTGCGTCACCGACGACGTCTTCCGCGTCCGGCAATCCCGAGCCGATGCGGCGGTCGATGCGCACGGCCTGGCCGTGTGACTGGGCGTCGAGCGCCTCGTTGACCAGTCGGTCGGCAGCGGTGTTCTGCGCGCGCGGGACCCAGGTGTAGTCGACGTCGGGCTTGAGGCGGCGCACGGCGAGGGCGAGCTCGCGGAGCGCAGCGTTCTTGATGGCCCAGCGACCGCTCATCTGCTCCACGATCAGCTTGGAGTCCAGCCGGGCT
>JAULZJ010000006.1:0-3219 GCA_032117435.1 Candidatus Nanopelagicales bacterium
CCGCCGAGGAACTCTCCCTGGGCCGAGACGACATCGAGGTTGGTGGAGGTGCCGAAGTCGACGACGATGCAGGGTCCGCCGTAGATCCGGTGCGCGGCGATGGTGTTGACAATGCGGTCAGCGCCCACCTCCTTGGGGTTGTCCGTGAGGACAGGGACGCCGGTCTTGGTGCCGGGCTCGACGATGACGGTCGGGACATCGGAGTGGTAGGTCGCCAGCATCTGCCGCATCTCGCGAAGGACCGCGGGCACAGTCGAGCACAGAGCGATGCCGGTGACGGCGGGCTCGTCCGCGAGGAGTCCGCGGAAGACGAGGGCCATCTCGTCCGCCGTCGACCGCGCATCGGTCTTGATTCGCCACGAGCGGACGAGATCCTCGCCCTCGAAGAGCCCGAGGACGGTGTTGGTATTGCCGACGTCGATAGCGAGCAGCGTCACTGCGCCTCCCGGAGGTCGGCACCGATGTCGAGGACCGGCGCGGAGTGCGTCAAGGCTCCCACGGCGACGTAGTCGACCCCCGTCTCGCCCACTGCTGCGGCGTCAGCGAGGGTGAGGCCGCCCGATGCCTCGAGTTGGGCGCGTCCGGCGGTACGGCGTACCGCCTCGCGCATCTGGTCCGGCGTGAAGTTGTCCAGGAGCACGAGATCCGCGCCGGCATCGAGGACCTCGTCGAGTTGATCGAGGGAGTCCACCTCGACCTCCACGGGGATACCGGGGAAGGCTTCGCGCACGCGCGCGAAGGCGGCCGCGACCCCACCTGCCGCGACGACGTGGTTGTCCTTGACCAGCGCGGCATCGGCCAGGGACATCCGGTGATTGATGCCGCCGCCGCAGCGCACGGCGTACTTCTCGAGCCGCCTCATGCCGGGGGTCGTCTTGCGGGTGTCACGCACGCGCGTCCGCGACCCGCCCAGCGCCTCCACCCACCGGGTGGTCTCCGTGGCGACTCCTGATAGGTGGCACAGCAGATTGAGCGCCGTGCGCTCGCCTAGAAGCAGATCGCGCGTTGGCCCTGTGGCAGACAACACGACATCGCCGGGACGCACGCGCGTGCCGTCCTCGATCCACGTGCAGGTCACGCGCCCCTGTGATGCGCGTGCGAGCGCCGCGGCGGCGACCGGTGCTCCTGCGATGACACCCGCAGCGCGCGCGACGAGATCGAGGGTGCCACGGGCCTGCTCCTCGACCGTGGCGACGGAGGTGACATCGACCCCACCGTCGAGATCCTCGTCCAATGCCCGATCGACGATTGCGACGACGGCGGCGGGATCCAGCCCCGCCCGCGCGAGTGCCTCATAGGCATCCATCGGTGTCGCCTCCCTGGACAGGTGTGCGATGCGTCTCGATGTCGCCCTCCTCGGTCAGGCGCGATACGAGCCTGACACGCCACATGCCGTCGTCTCGCTCCGGGAAGTCCTCCCGCCAGTGCGATCCACGAGTCTCCTCGCGGATCCGTGCATGGTGGACGAGGACCTGAGCCACCGTCGCCAGATTGGTCGTCTCCCAGTCATCGGTGCACGGCACACCCCTCGGATCGATGCGCAGGTCCACGAGTGTGCGTGATGCCGCGGTGAGCGAGCCCGCACTACGCAGGACGCTAGCGTCGGCACTCATGGCGGTCTGGATGATCCGACGGTCATCCCGCGAGTTCAGGGGAGCGGACGAGGACAGTGCGACAGCTGGCCGCTGAGCGCGCGACTCTCCTGCGAGAGCCTGGCCGATCCGCGCGGCGAAGACCAAGCCCTCGAGCAGCGAATTGGATGCGAGGCGATTGGCACCGTGCACTCCCGTACATGCCACCTCGCCGCAGGCGAAGAGCCCGGGGATCGACGCCCTTCCGTGGAGATCGGTGAGCACTCCACCCGACGCATAGTGCGATGCCGGAGCGACCGGGATGAGTTCGCGGACGGGGTCGATGCCGTGACCACGGCAGGAGGCGAGGATCGTCGGGAAGCGCTCCTCCCAAAGGGTGGCCCCGAACATTCGGGCATCCAGCCAGACATGTGGCTCGCCCGTGTCCATGATCCGCCGCATGATCGCCCTCGCCACGATGTCGCGCGGTGCCAGATCAGCCATGGGGTGTACGTCGGCCATGAACCTGTCACCCGCTGAATCGAGCAGGAAGGCACCCTCGCCGCGCACGGCCTCCGAGACGAGCGGCTGCTGACCTCGGGCTCGCGGACCGAGCCACATGACCGTGGGATGGAACTGCACGAACTCCAGATCGGCCACCTCGGCCCCGGCCCGCAGGGCTAGCGCGACACCGTCTCCGGTCGCCACCGCTGGGTTCGTCGTCTGTGCGAAGACCTGCCCGAACCCGCCTGTCGCCAGGACTACGACGGGCGCAAGGGCTGCGCCCACACCATCGCGCTGGCCCTGGCCCATCACGTGGAGCGTTACCCCCTGGGCTCCGCCGTCTTCGTCCCGGAGCAGGTCCAAGACCAGGGCGCCCTCGATGAGTTCGATTCCGGGGTCGAGTGCAATGGCCGCCACGAGCGCGCGAGAGATCTCGGCACCGGTGGCGTCCCCACCGGCGTGGGCGATTCGATCGCGGTGGTGGCCACCTTCGCGAGTCAGGGCGATGGCTCCGGATGAGTCGAGGTCGAAGTGCGCGCCCAGGCCGATGAGGTTGCGCACGCAATCAGGGCCTTCCGTGACAAGTGCCGCGACGGCGTCCACATCGCACAGCCCTGCGCCCGCGACGAGGGTGTCGTGCAAATGCTCCTCAGGCGTGTCGTCGTCGGCGAGGACCGCCGCGATCCCACCCTGGGCCCAGCGCGTCGACCCCTCCTCGACACGACCCTTCGTGACGAGGAGGACAGTGCGCCCCGTGCGGCGGGCGTGCAGTGCGGCAGTGAGGCCCGCGACACCCGATCCGACGATGACGACATCCGCCTGGGCCTTCCAGCCAGGGCTGGCTGCCTCGAGGCGGGTCATCGGTCGGCGCCGATCTCGATGGCCGAGTTGTCGATGAGTCGCGTGTCATCGATGGTGACGGCCACGAGGAGACGCGCATCACCACGCGATGGCGCGGTTCCAAGATGACTGTCCGTGACGACCACGTAGTCGATATCGATGCCTGCCGAGTCGAGCACCGCTCGCGCTGCTTCGATCGCAGCACTGGCACCTGCTGCCGCCGCAAGCGATCCGACTCTCAGGGCCTCTGGAATCGCCACTGCCGTCGCGCGAGCCGCGTTCGAGAGGTAGCGATTGCGGCTGC
>JAULZJ010000007.1:0-6446 GCA_032117435.1 Candidatus Nanopelagicales bacterium
CGAGGAGATCCTCGACCAGCTGCGCATCGGCCTCGGCGGTCGCGCCGCGGGGTCGGGTGCCCGCGATCGGGTGGACCCGGCACCTGCCCTCGTGCACCGTCACGAGCGCCTCGGGCGAGGAGCCCACGATGTCGAAGTCCACGTCGTCGCCGCCGAGGGAGGGGATGCGCAGCAGGTACATATAGGGACTGGGGTTGGTCACGCGCAGCACGCGATAGACGTCCAGGGCGCTCGCGGTGCAATCGGCGTCGAAGCGCTGGGAGACCACGATCTGGAAGGCATCGCCGGCTCGGATGCGCTCCTGGGCGATGAGGACACCGCCCTGGAAGTCCGCGGAGGCCGTGCGATCGCTGACCCGCGCGGCCGCCTCGGGGTCATAGGTCGCCACCGTCGAGGGTGCGGACGTGCGCAGATCGCGCTCCATCGCGTCTAGGCGCCCGATGGCGTCCGACCACGCCTCATCGATGCGGTCATCGGTGTTGTCGACGTTGATGGCATTGGCGATGAGCAGCACCGTGCCATCGGCATGGTCGAGGACGGCGAGATCCGTCGCCAGGAGGAAGCCCAGCTCCGGGACGCGCAGCTCGTCGGGATTGGTGTCGGGGATGCGCTCCCACCGGCGCACGGCGTCGTAGGCGAGATAGCCGACCATGCCGCCCGTGAGCGGAGGCAGCCCCTCGGGTCGGTCGGTGTGCAGCAGTGCGACGGTGTCGCGCAATGCCGTGAGCGGGTCACCGCCGCGAGGGACGTCGTACGGCGGATCCCCCCACCACCGCACTCCGCCGTCGCGCTCGGTCAGCATCGCGGTGCTGCGCACTCCGATGAAGGAGAAGCGGGAGTAGGCACGGCCGTGCTCGGCTGACTCCAGCAGGAACGTGCCCGGACGCTCCTGGGCGAGCTTGCGATAGAGCCCGACCGGCGTCTCGCCGTCGGCGAGCAGCCGCCGCACGACCGGGATGACGCGACGACCCGGTGCGAGCTCGCGGAAGCGCGCGATGTCGGGAGCGGTGCCACCGGGGGCCGGAAGGGGGAAGCCCCAGGCGACGCGATCGCTCATGTGTCGTCGCCCTCGAGTGGCGCGAAGCATGTGCGCGCACCCGTGTGGCAGGCGACCCCGGTCTGGTCGACGCGCAGGAGCAGGGTGTCACCGTCGCAGTCGACGGCGATCTCGCGCACCGCCTGGGAGTTGCCCGAAGTCTCCCCCTTGACCCAGTACTCGCCTCGACTGCGCGACCAGTAGGTGGCGCGCCCGGTCTCGCGGGTGCGGCGCAGGGCCTCGGCATCCATCCACGCGACCATGAGCACCTCGCCGGTGTCCCACTGCTGCACGACCACCGGGACGAGACCGTCATCGTCGAAGCGCACCGAGGTCATGCGCACATTGTCCGGCACGCGCCTCAGGGCCCGTCGACAGGTCGTATCGGCAGGCCGGCGTGGGCAAGGGAGGCCTTCACCTCAGCGATGGACACATCCCCGAAGTGGAAGATGCTCGCGGCGAGGACGGCATCGGCCCCCGCTCGGACGGCCGGCGCGAAGTGCTCGACGCCGCCGGCACCGCCACTGGCGATGATCGGCACATCGACCGCGGCACGCACCGCGCAGATGAGGTCCACGTCGAAGCCGGCGCGCGTGCCGTCGGCATCCATCGAGTTGAGCAGGATCTCCCCCACGCCGCGATCCACCGCCTCGTGCACCCACGCGATCGTGTCGAGCCCCGCACCTTCGCGGCCGCCGTGCGTGGTGACCTCGAAGCCGGAGCCGGTGACACCACTGCGACGCGTGTCGACGGAGAGCACGACGCACTGCGAGCCGAATCGCGCGGCAGCCTCGTCGATGAGATCCGGTGACCGCACCGCCGCGGTGCTCAGGCTGACCTTATCGGCACCCGCCCGGAGGAGTCGGTCGAAGTCGTCGGGAGTGCGCACGCCACCGCCGACGGTGAGCGGAATGAAGACCTCGTCGGCCGTGCGACGGACGACGTCGTACGTCGTCTCGCGGTCCCCCGAGGACGCGGTGATGTCGAGGAAGACAAGCTCGTCAGCGCCCTCTGCGTCGTAGCGCCGGGCCAACTCGACCGGATCCCCCGCGTCACGCAGACCGGTGAAGTTGACACCCTTGACGACACGTCCCGCATCGACATCGAGGCACGGGATGACGCGGACAGCGAGCGTCACGGCTGGGGTGGACCCCAGGTCCACAGGTCGATGCGCGGCTCGATGGCTGCGACCAGCTCGGGGAAGGTGAAGGCGCTGTCGTAGAGCGCCCGGCCCACCACCGCGCCGCAGATGCCCTGGGGGATCATCTCGACCAGCTTGTGCACATCCTCGAGTGTCGCGATGCCTCCCGAGGCGATGACCGGGGTGGTCGTGTGCTTGCAGATGCGGTGCAGCAGGTGGAAGTGCGGCCCATGCATCGTGCCGTCGCGCTCGACATCCGTGACGATGTAGTGCGCGCATCCCGCGGCATCGAGGCGATCGATCGCCTCGAAGACATCGCCCCCCTCCTGGGTCCAGCCGCGTGCGGCGAGGGTGGTGCCGCGCACGTCGAGGGAGACGGCGATCCTGTCGCCGTGCTCCGCGATGACTCCCGCGACCCAGTCGGGCTGCTCCATCGCGGCCGTGCCGATGACCACACGATGGGCCCCCGTGGCCAGCGCCGCCTCCAGCGACTCGTCGTCGCGGATCCCGCCCGCCACCTCGACATGGCAGCGGTCGCGCACATCGTGGACGATGGCCGCGACCTGGTCGGCGTTGGTGCCGCGTCCGAAGGCGCGATCGAGATCGACCACGTGGAGCCAGTAGGCCCCCTGGTCGACCCACTGCCGCGCGGCAGCGACCGGGTCGCCGTACTTCGTCTCGGTGCCGGCCGCACCCTGCACGAGGCGGACGGCCGTGCCATCGGCGATGTCGACCGCGGGGAGCAGCTCGAAACGAATGCCTGAGGACATGGCCCGCAGCCTACGGGGTCGCCCGATCCTGCCCTGCGAGACGCTCCATGAGTGCTCCCGGCGCCTGCACCTCGATTCCGGCATCAGCCAGATCATCGACAAGGCCTCGCCGCCCGGTCACCACCACGTCACCCGGGCGCGCATGCTCGAGCATCCACGCCGCGACATCGCTTGCCACTTCGACCTGGATCGAGTCGGTCGACTCGATATCCCACTCGCGGTCAGCGGTCCCGTGCACGACGGCGATCACCCCTGGGACCTCTCGAATGTCAGGGGCAGTTTCAAGCAGCGCAAGCACCTCGGCGGCCGTTGCGTGCCGTGCGAACCACCACTTCCCTCGTCGGGTGCCGGCGATCCAGTCGATATCGATCCACAGTCGGGGAGTCCCCACTTCTGGCTCGGGATCGGCCTCGATCACTCCTGCTTCACGCAGGGCGGCGAGGACGCTCTCGCGGACAGCCTCGCCCGCTGACGCCTGTCGGTCCCGGCTGGCCCCCTGGCGCACCGCCCAAGCGGTGATCGCCGAGAAGAGCACCGCGGCGAAGAAGACGCTGGTGAGGATCACGACAAAACCGAGGACCGCCCCTGCCGGGGTGATGGGCTTGACATCGACCAGCACGCCCGAGCGGAACACCTGGGCCAATGCCCAGAGCATGGCGTCGCCCGCGTTGGTGATCCTCCTGTTCTGCGCTTCCGCCTCGACGTCGGCCATGGCAAGCGAGATGATGACCACGATGCCGCTGATAGCGAGACCGGCGTACAACGTGGGGTGCGACTTCACGACTCCACGCAACTCGGCGAGGTAGTAGATGACGAATCCGATGACGAGGACGTCGCCGGACCACGGACCCAACGCCCCCGAGGTCACCCACAGCGGCACGCACATGACCGCGACGAGCACCACGATGAAGATGGATGGCGCAACCTCTGCCCACGCATGCCGCGTGAAGCCCTCGCGCAACAACGTCAACACCACGACCGACACGAGCGCGATGACCACCAGCGAGCCCGCCACGATGTAGGGAATCGTCTGGTCCCACGAGAGATCCAGCAGGTGGGGCACCATGCCCAGGAGGCCGAGACTGATGCCAAGTGCGAGTCGCACGGCGCTGCGGAATCGTAGACCCGCCCACGTGGGAGTGGCGTACACGACGGTCAGCGTAGGGGATTGCTACCTGGTTGCGTCCGCAGTCGGTGCACCGCTCAGACGCGGCCGAAGGACAGCACCCAGACGACGGGTGCGGCGAGGAGCGCCAGCACCAGCACGACGATGCGCGCGGTCCATGACGGCAGGAAAGGCCAAGTGAGCGCGCAGATCGCGACGATCCCCAGGCCGAAGGCCATCATGCGACGACGGCGCCTGCGGGCGAGCAGGCCGGGGGTGCGCTTGGGGGCGTCGGGCACGAGGGATGCGACCGCGCGCCTGCCCCGTTCGACACGCTCGCGGCGCACCCGCCGGCGCGCACGCTTCTCGCGCTCGACCACCTTGGCCGCCTCGCGCTCAGCCCGCTTGCGGGCTCGCTCCTTCGCCACGTCCCTACCCCAGGGTCCCGAGCCAGTTGCGCAGCAGGCGCGCACCGGCATCGCCGGACTTCTCGGGATGGAACTGCGTCGCCCAGAGCGGGCCGTTCTCGACCGCGGAGACGAAGGACGTGCCGTACGTCGTCCACGTGACACCCGGCGCCGCCATGCGCTCGGAGGGCGGCAGCGTCCAGTCAAGGACGCCGTAGGAGTGCACGAAGTAGAAGTACTCGTCGCGCACCCCCTCGAACATCAGCGACCCCTCGGGCGCGTCGACGGTGTTCCACCCCATGTGCGGCAGCACGTCCGCGTGAAGCCGCTCGACCGTGCCCGGCCACTCCCCCAGGCCGGGGGTTTCGATGCCGTGCTCGACACCGGTCTCGAAGAGCACCTGCATCCCGACGCAGATCCCGAGGACAGGCCGGGCGCCGGCCAGTCGCCGGCCGATGAGCTTGGGGGCGTCGACCGCGCGCAGGCCAGCCATGCAGGCGGCGAAGGCGCCTACCCCGGGGACGACGAGTCCGTCGGCGGCCATCACCGCGTCAGGATCGGCGGTCACGTCCGCATGCGCACCGGCGCGCTCGAGTGCGCGCTGCGCGGAGCGGAGATTGCCGGAGCCGTAGTCGAGGACAGCGACGCGCATCAGTCGGCATCCCAGGCGTAGAGCGCGCCACCGATGAGCGCCATCACCGCCAGGATGCCGAGGATGATCGCGGCATTGCGCTTGCCCTGCTTGGCGAAGGAATACACGCCACCCCCGAGGAAGGCGGCGAGGGCAAGGAGGAGTATCGCGGTCCAGCCCATCAGGACTCGACTGACTCGCGACTGGAGAGCGTCCCCTTGGTGGAGGGCACGCCCACGACGCGCGGATCCAGGGCCACGGCATCACGCAGCGCCCGCGCGAACGACTTGAACTGCGCCTCCACCACGTGATGGGCGTTGCGGCCATTGAGAACCCGCACATGCAGGGTGATCTGCGCCGTGGCGACGAAGGACTCGAAGATGTGGCGGGTCAGCGTGGTGTCGTAGGTGCCGATGAGCTCCACGATCTCCGGCTCGACGTGCACAAGATAGGGCCGCCCCGACAGGTCGACGGCGCACTGGCACAGCGACTCGTCGAGGGGGACGAGGGAGTCACCGAAGCGGCGCGTGCCGGCGGCATCGCCGAGGGCCTCGCGGAAGGCGGCGCCGAGGGCGAGCGAGGTGTCCTCCACCGTGTGGTGGGCATCGACCTCGAGGTCGCCGGTGGTGCGGATGGTGAGGTCGAAACCGCCGTGCTTGCCGAGCTGGCTGAGCATGTGGTCGTAGAAGGGGACGCCCGTCTGGACGTCGGCGTGACCGGAGCCGTCGAGGTCGATCTCGACGAGCACGCTGCTCTCCTTGGTCGTCCGCTCGACGCGGCCGGTGCGGCTCATGGGGTGTCTCCCTCCGTGCTGCCGTCAGCCTCGGCAGCGGGGACCATCATGCCGTCCCGTGCGACGACCTCGGCGAGCGCGGTGCGCAAAGCGGCGTTGTCGTCGGGCGTGCCCACCGTGACCCGCAGCCAGCCCTCCGGTCCCACCTCGCGGACGAGGACGCCCCGGTCGAGCAGCTCCTGCCACGCGCGATGGCGATCGGTGAATTCCCCGATGAGGACGAAGTTGGCATCGGAATCGACGGCGCGCAGGCCGTGTGCGCGCAGCCACGTGACGAGCGCATCTCGCTCCGCCCCCAGGAGCGCGACCTGGCCGAGGAGCTCGTCGCTGAAGTCCAGGGCCGTGCGCGCGACCGCCTGGGTCACGCTCGAGAGGTGATACGGCAGGCGTACGACGCGCAGGGCATCGATGACCGGCGGGGCAGCGATGGCGTAGCCCACACGTGCGCCGGCGAGGGCGAAGGCCTTGCTCATCGTGCGCGTCACGATGAGATTGGGGTGCGCCTCGAGCAGGGTGAGGGCCGAGGGGGTGCCGGGCCTGCGGAATTCGGCGTACGCCTCATC
>JAULZJ010000008.1:0-6550 GCA_032117435.1 Candidatus Nanopelagicales bacterium
ACGCGTCCACGACATCCACTCGCGGTAGACCTCGCGTGACTTGGCTGTGTCGACGACGACGTCGCCGTACTTGTCCTCGTCGTGTGCACGCTCGATGTGGACCTTCTGGTGCCAGCAGTGCATGCCCGACCAGGTGTCAGGATGCACCGGGAAGGCGAGGTTCTGGTGCACGCCCGGGTCCTCCCAGCTGATGCGCATGGAGTCGGGGTCACCGCTGACGAAGGGCTTGACGCCCTCCTTGTAGCGCAGCCGCCAGCGCCCGTCGGGGAGCTGGCCGACGTCGACCTTGCCGGTGACCCAGCGGCTGCCGGCCTCGTCGGTGGTGCGCCAGCGGCCCATGTGGTGCGACAGTGCGGTCACCCCGGGGCGAACGCCCTCCGTGACCCACACGCGCGCGACGAAGTAGCCGATCTCGGTCGTCACGCGCACCATGTCACCGGTCTGCAGGTTGCCCAGGCGCTTCGCATCGACGGGGTTCATCCACATCGGGTGCTTGTTGCTGATCTCGTTGAGGTACTTCGCGTTGCCCGAGCGGGTATGGATCAGGGTCGGCAGGCGGAAGGTCGGCACGAGCAGGATCTCGCCCTTGGTCTCGTCGATGCCGCCGTGGTGCACGTGCGACTTGATATACGTCGGGGCGGCGTACTCCGGCCAGCCGAACTCCGCCATCGCGGGGGAGTAGAGCTCGAGTTTGCGGCTCGGCGTGAGCCAGCCCGCGACCTTTGAGCCGTCCTCCATCTCGATGCCGACGGCACCGGCCTCGCCGACCAGGGGCTTTTGCGTCTCGGGCGTGATCGGCTTGCGCAGCACGCCATTGGCGTCGGGCACGGCGCCCTCGAGCTCGGCGGGGGTGAGCGGGCGCTCATCCTGGCGGTAGATGCCGTTGACGATCTCGACCGCGCCGTACTTGCGCATGTACTCCAGCGGGGTGAGGCCCTCGGCCTCCGCCTTCTCCGGCAGCCCGGGGACGTTGTTGTCGAAGACGTAGCCGTAGTAGTCGTCCACGGTCATCTTGTCGCCGGGGCGCCCGGGGGCCTCGAAGTACTTGCGGATGCCGAGCGAGCCGTCGGGATCGATGCGCCACGACAACTCGAACCAGAACTCGACCTCCTCCCAGACCTCGCCGGGATTGGTGTCGCGGGTGTCGCTGATCTTCTCGCCCATCTTCTCCAGTGCGACGCGACGCACCGGCTGGCGGAAGCCGAGCCACTTGCCGGCGTACTGCTCGTAGGACTGGGTGTCGTGGCGCTCGGTGCTGTGACCGAAGGGCAGGATGTAGTCGGCCCAAAGAGCGGTCTCATTCCATGTGGGCGTCATCGCCACATGGCAGCCCACGAGGTCCTCTCGGGAGAGCGCCTCGATCCAGGTGAAGCCGTCGGGGTTGGTCCAGACCGGGTTGTAGACGCGCGTGAAATAGGTGTCGAGAGTGCCGCGGCCATCGAGCAGGAAGTGGGGCAGCAGGATCGACAGTTCGTTGGTCGACATCGGGAACTCCGCCGGCCAGAGCAGTTCATTCCACGAGTCGTGGCCGCCGGGCATGTCGGGGCCGTGGGGGATGAACTTGTTCCAGCCGTTGGGGCTGGTGCCACCCTCCTGGCCGACGCTGCCGGTGAGCACGGTGAGGAAGAAGAGAGCGCGCGCGACGGCCCAGCCGCCGCGATTGCCCGCGCTGGCAGCCCGCCACGTGTGCGCGGCGAGTTTGCCGTTGGCGCCCGCCACGATCTTGGCGATGCGCTCGACCTGCTTGAGCGGGATGCGGCACTCCTCCGCGGCGAATTCGAAGGTGTACTGCTGGTAGTCGTCGGTCAGCGCCTGCTTGAAGGCCTCGAAGTCGTCGGCATCCGTCCCGGGGTGGACGCGCTCCATGTAGGTCTTCCAGTTGACCCAGCGGCGCACGTAGTCCCAGTCGACCGAGTCGCTGCGCAAGAGGTACGCCGCGATCGCGAGGAGCAGGGCCGCCTCGGTGCCGGGCCACGCCGAGACCCACTCGTCGGCCTTGGCCGCGGTGTTGGACAGACGCGGGTCGATCGAGATCAGCTTCGCCCCGTGGTGCACCTGCGCCTCGATGATGCGCTGGGCGTGGGGGTTGAAGTAGTGCCCGGACTCCAGGTGCGCCGAGACGAGCAGGATGACGTTGGCGTTGGCATGGTCGGGGGAGGGCCGGTCGTAGCCGCCCCAGAGCGTGTAGCCGAAGCGGGCGCCCGCCGAGCAGATATTGGTGTGGGTGTTGTTGCCGTCGACGCCCCAGGCGAGCAGCACGCGTTCGATGAAGCCATCCTCGCCGTGGCGTCCGACGTGATACATCACGTCGTTGCGGCGCCCTTCGACGATGGCCTTGCGGATACGTGCGGCAATATCATCGAGGGCGTCGTCCCACGAGACGCGCTCGAACTGCGCGGATCCGCGAGGGCCGGTGCGCTTGAGCGGATAGAGAATCCGCTCGGGGTCCTCGGTCTGGTTGATCGTCGCCGGCCCCTTGGCGCAGTTGCGCCCGCGGGATCCCGGGTGGGCGGGGTTGCCCTCGATCTTGACGACCTCCTTGGTCTCCTTGTCGACGTAGGCGAGGAGCCCGCACGCCGACTCGCAGTTGAAGCAGGTGGTCGGGACGAGCATGTAGTGCTTCTCGACCTTCTTCGGATGTGCCTTGGCGTCGTACATCACGACGTCGTCCCACGTCTCGACCGGCGGGTAGTTCGACAGCGCACCGCGGGTGCGCATCCCGAAGTCCTCGGGCCTGGGTGTCTCGGGCCTGGGTGTCTCTGGGCGGTCCGTGACGGTCATGTCACTCCTTCTCTTGGCAGATCTGACGGCGGGTCGCTAGGAGAGCGGGACGTCTTGGCCGGCCTTGACGTAGACCGACTCGTAGATGAGCAGGGATGCTTGCGCGATGATGCCGCCGAGGACGGCGAGGAGACCGAGATTCTCGTTGAGGGCACCGACGAGGGCGAGCACCGCGGTGAGCACGGACAGGCCGAGCGCCCCACCCCAGAAGGCTCGCTTGTAGCGCCCGTGGGTCAGCATGTGCGCAGCGACGGCGGCATTGCGGGTCGAGTGCTTGCCGCCGTACTCCACCGCGAGGATGAGCAGGTTGGCCACGGTGCCGATGAAGAGCGCCCAGGCCAGCCACGTGATCGACACGAAGCCCTCTCCCGCGAAGTCCATGATGACGCCGGCGACGAGCAGGACCCCTGCACCCGCCATGACGGCCTGCGCCTGGAGGTGCCAGAAGAGCACCGGTGACTGCCACAGGTCGCGGCCCTCGGCCTGACCGAAGAGGAAGGCCGTGTAGCCCGCGGTCATGACGGCGGCCGGGATGGCGGGCCAGGCGAGGAGGGTGATGACCGAGGTGAAGTCGCCCAGGCCGAGCATGTCGGCGGCCCCGATGAGGAACCACACGCCGGCGATTGCGGAGTACAGGCCGAGGAAGATCCCGCCGATGGCCAGCCACGAGCGCTTGTTGAGCATCCAGGGCATGAGCAGGAAGACGAAGCGCTTGGGCTGCTTGAGGTCCCAGATGAGCAGGACCGAGGTGGCGAGGAGGAATGCGACGGCGATGAAGGGCGCCACCGTAGTCACCAGGGTGGAGTCGCTGCCGGTCATGAGGAGGAGCAGCGCCGCGAGGGCACCGGCTCCCGCTGCGACGGACTTTGTCCACAGGTAGGTCCAGACCTTCCAGCCCCAGGGTCGCAGGTGGGCGGTGTTGAGCGTCGTGCGTGCGTTGGTGATGGGGTCGCCAGGTAGTTCCGACGCGGTCTGCAGGCGCAGGATATCGGGCTCGGCCCACAGATAGGTCTGATCGACCGGGGCGACCAGCGGGTCGAGGGCAGCCTTGTCTGCGCCCACGTAGAAGACGTTGGGGGTGGTGTTCTGCTCGGGTGCCCGCACGGTGACGGGTTCGATGCTCAGCAGCTTCCGGATGCCGCTGTCGGGGTCGTCGAGGTCGCCCACCCAGATGGACTCGGTAGGGCACACCTGGACGCAGGCCGGCTCGAGGCCCTGGTCGATGCGGTGGGCGCAGAAGTTGCACTTGGCCGCGGTGTGGGTCTCCTCGTCGATGTAGATCGCGTCGTAGGGGCACGCCTGCATGCACATCTTGCAGCCGATGCAGCGAGACCTGTCGAAGTCGACGATGCCGTCGTCGCGGATGAAGAGCGCCTCCGTGGGGCAGCTTTGGACGCACGGGGCATCGGTGCAGTGATTGCAGCGCAGGACCGCCATCTCCCGGGTCGTGTCGGGGAAGGCACCCTTCTCGACGTACTTCACCCAGGTGCGGAACTGGCCGACCGGGATGTCGTGCTCGGTCTTGCAGGCCACAGTGCAGGCGTGGCAGCCGATACAGGTCCGCTGGTCGATGGCAAAGCCGTAGCGCACGCGATCACTTCTTCCGGATGTAGAACTTCATGACGCCGTCAGCCTCTTCGGACTCGACGAGCTCGTTGCCGGTCTGGGTCGCCCAGGCGGGGATGTCGGATCGGGCTCCGTTGTCGGTGGCCTCGAGGAGCATGATCTCGCCGGAGTCGATCTCCTTGATGCCCTTGGCGGTCATGAGCACGGGCATCGGGCAGCTCTGCCCCTTGGCGTCGACGACCTTTGCTACATCTGGCATGGCTTCTCCGTTCGGTTTCAGGGGGACTAGATGAAGAGGTTGATGTCGGACTTGGCCATCTTCTGCAGGGCGGTGGCCGCGCCGACAGGTTCGCCTAGTCCTTCGACCATTTGGTCGGCCTGGACCCCGAGGAGGTCCATCGTCATCTGGCAGGGCCAGAGGTTGACGCCCAGCTCCTGGCACATCTCGAAGAGCTCCTCCGGCGGAGCGAGTTTGTTCTTCTCCGCGACCTTGCGCATCATCCACGCACCCGAGCCGCCCATGTTGAGCTTGGAGAGCTTGGCCTTCTTCATGCCGGGAGCGTTCATGCCGGCGAGTGCCTTGGTCATGGCGTCGTAGCCGGTGATGCGTACGTCGTCCTTCACGAGCGGGAAGAGTCCCCAGAAGGTGAAGAAGACGGTCACGTCCATCCCACTGGCTGCACCTGTGGAGCTGAGGATGAATGTCGGCCAGAGCTTGTCGAGGTCACCGCTGAAGGCGATGATCGTCATGGAATCGGGTGCGTCGGGGTCCTTGTCGGCCATGGTGGCCTCCTTCGTGCTCAGTCGTGTCCTTGACGGTCCGGGTGGACCAGGGGACAGGTTGTCTCCTGTGTTGACCGTAGGCACGCCCGAGTGCCTCGGCAAGGACCGGAGGAAAACTCCCGAAATGCTTCCCCCGACCCCTGCGGACACATTAGCGTCTGCGCATATGGTTCAGGACTGAATTACCGGAAAGGCTCCGGGCAGGTCCTGGTCAGGCTCGGAAGGAGTCCCACCCATGGCGCGATCGATCACCCCTGCCGAGTTGTATGCCGAGATCGAGGAGGGACGATGCCCCTATGTCCTCGATGTGCGTAACCAGGACGAGTACGCCACCTGGCAGATCGAGGGGACCCGGCCGGTCCCCATGAGGAACGTCCCGATCTGGGTCGCCGTGGAGGAGTCCGAGACCCTGGCTCAGGAGCTCCCCGAGGACACGGTCGTGGTGTGCGCTCACGGAAATGGCAGCGACCTGCTCATCGACGTCCTCAAGGACGAGGGCCGTGACGTGCGCACCCTCGAGGGCGGCACCGCGGCCTGGGCCGAGCTTCTCGTGCCCCGCCGGATCGAAGGGCTTCCGGACGGCATGGTGGGCTATCAGATCTCGCGGCCGGCGAAGGCCTGCCTGTCGTATCTCATCGGCGTGCCGGGGCACGGCTGCATCGTCGTCGACCCTGCGCGCTTCCCGCAGACCTACCTCGACCTCGCTGCTCAGCACGGCATGTCGATCACCCACGTGATCGACACGCACATCCACGCCGATCACATCTCCGGTGGCCCCGCTATGGCCGCCGACCTCGGCGTTCCCTATCACGTGCCGGTGGAGGACTCCGGACCGCAGACGCCGTTCCCCAACACCCCGCTGGACGATGGCGCCGTGCTCGATCTGGGGGCTGCCCAGATCGAGGTGCTGGCCATCAAGGCACCCGGCCATACGCCGGGCAGCACCTGCATCCACATCCCAGGGCACCTCATCCTCACCGGCGACACGGTCTTCGTGCGCGGACTCGGTCGCCCCGATCTCACCGGCAAGGCCTCTGAGCTCGCCACCGAACTCTTCCACACCATCCACGAGCGCCTCGCCCCGCTCGATCTCGCAACCAAGGTCATGCCGGCGCACTGGACTCTTCAGGATGAGATCGACGACCAGGGCATGGTCCAGACCACGCTCGGCACGATCTTCGAGGCGGACATCATGACGGTGGAGGACATGGAGCGCTTCGTCGCGGAGATCGTGTCGACCCTTCCGTCGGCGCCGGACTTCTACGACACGATCCGGCTGGTGAACGCCGGCCAGGCCGCCACGGCTGAGGAGATCGAGACCCTCGAGATCGGCAAGAACCAGTGCGCCGCGTCGACGAGCATGTGATCCCGGGCATATGAGAGCCTGAGGCTATGAAGCGATCACTCACCCTATCCGGCG
>JAULZJ010000009.1:0-7350 GCA_032117435.1 Candidatus Nanopelagicales bacterium
GAACCGCCCGATCCCGCTCGCATCCCCAGCGGCTGCCGCTTCCACCCGCGCTGCCCGGTGGTGGAGGACCGCTGCCGCACGGTGGACCTGCCGATCCTGCACGTAGGGGTCGGGCACCGCGCCGCGTGCGTGCGCGTGGAGGCCTAGACGAGCCAGTTGGCCTCGTAGGCCGGGTCGGTGATCCCCGGACGGTCGAGCTGGAAGACGGGATCGACCGGTGTGCCGTCGACGAGGTCGAGGAGCATGCCGCCGAAGGCAGGGGCGAACTTGAACGCATGTGCCGCACCGAGGCCAACCATCACGTTCTCGTAGCCGGGAACCGGGGAGATGACGAAATCCCGATCTGCGGTCAGGGAGTACAGGCATCGCTTCGAGCGCACGACGTCTCCGACACCGGCGAAGTTGGACCGCAGGAATCCCATCAGTCGATCGAGCATGAGCGGGTCGGTCTCTCCTGAGCGCTCGTCCCCCGTCACGGTCGGGCCGCCGCAGTCCTCGGCAGCCTTCATCGTCATGGCCGGGCCCACCCGCTCCATCGCAGTGCCCGGGACGGCGTAGGACGGGAAGCCGTAGAAGCTCGGATCGTCCATCCAGATCCACAGCGGCAGATCGGCGTACGTCGGCGGGACGGTGACATAGGTGATCTGTTCCTCGGTGACGGTGAGCGGGATCGGCCAGCCGAGCGGGGTGGTGAGCGCGGACGTCCAGGCGTCCGCGGTGATGATGCAGCGATCGGCAGTGACGACGCCATCGGAGGTGATCAGGCGCACGCCGGTGGCGCTCGGCTCGATCGCCTCGACGCGCGTGCGATCGCGCAGGTCGGCCCCGCGCTCGCGAGCCAGTCGCTGCATCGTCTCGGTGCCGAGTGCTGCGGGGACGATGCTCGAGCGCTCCTGGTAGAGGGATGTCGTGCCCTCGGGCGGGGTGAACTGCGGCCATCGCTCCCGCAGTGAGGCGTTGTCCATCACTTCGTAGCCGATGCCGACCGCGTCCATGCTCTGCGTGTACGTCGTCATGTCGATTGCGGCACCGGGCGGGAAGAGATCGACTCCGCCGGTCTGCGTGACGAGGGGGATGCCGGAGTCAGCCTCGAGCTCGGCCCAGGCGTCGTACGCGCGGAAGGTGAGCTCGACGTAGTGGGGCGTGTGGTAGCTGTGCCTGAGAATTCGCGAGGTGTCGTGCGATGCACCGCGCTCATGGCCTAGCTCGAACTGCTCGAGGCCGATGACGGAGTACCCGCGGCGCGTGGCCTCCCAGGCTGCGGCCGAGCCGAGTGCACCGAGCCCGACGATCGCGATGTTGGTCACGCCCATCATCCTAGGGCTGCAAGGGGACATGGGAAGGGCCTTCGTGTCACACTCATCACGTGCGTCGACTCCTGATTGCGGTCAGTGCTACGGCTCTGATGTTCGCCGCGATGACCACTCCTCCGGCACAGGCAAGCGATGATGCAACACTCCTGGTGAACCCGCGCTGGGGCTCCACCGGTGGAGGGGCGCCCCTGGTCACTGACCCGGACGGCCAGGGCATCATCGTCGGGCATGGCCTCCCCGTCGCACTGGGGATCATCTGCATCGGGGACACCGCCTGCGATCCGTCACGTCAAGCACGTGTCGAGGTGATGAAGGACGGATCGTGGGTGACGTGGTCGACGAAGACGCTGGCGCAGACGGTGGAGAACCCGAAGTGGCTCAAGTCCGCGCGCACGGTGTCGCTGATCTTCCGTCCAATGCTCCCTGCCTACGACGGCTTGAGCGAGATCATCGGGCCGGAGTACAGCGTTCGCTACCTTCCGCGCACGACCGCGCGGGCCTCCGGCACGGCGTACATCCCGCCGTCCAGGGCCAATGGCTTCTCCCCGCAGTTCAAGGCCGGGCGCGGATCCATCGTCGTGAGGGTGACTCCAGCGGCGCCGGGACGCACGCTCCAGGTGCGCGATGTGGGCGTCGAGGGAGCGCCTCTCATCGCCACGGTAACGACGAACGCACGCGGTCGCGCCACTGTGCGCGCAGACTTCACCGGAGTGAATGCCCTGAGCATCACGGTCGTCCCGACTGCAAAGCGGGCCGGGTGGCGGATCTACGCGGACGCGGCAGTCCCCGCCCCCCTGTCGGAGGTGGTGGACGGCCCGACGAATCGCTCGGGTGCATTACCTCGCCTCGGAGCTGCCCTCAGGGCTAGCTGAGCCGATCCAGTAGCCAGCGGCGGATGTCGAGGGAGTCATCCTCCATCGGTGCATACCAGCCGCCCTGGAAATAGCGCGACGACATGCCGCGCTGCACCGACTCGCAGATCGCCCAGTCCTGACGATTGACCAGGTCCCACAGATCGCCCGCGTCGGAGGGATCGAAAGTGTCCTTGGCGGTCTCCGTGGGGTGGAAGAGCAGATCGCAGACGATGCGGGTGCAATCTGCGGCGAGCGGGGTGAGCACGAAGGCGGCCGCGTGCTCCGCGGACAGGCTGAGGAGGAGATTGGGATAGATCAGTTCGCCCTTATGCCGCACCCGCTCGTGCTCGTCGAGGTCCGGGAAGGGTGCGCGGTCCGTCGTACCGCTCATGGTGAACGTCCAAGCACCCTCGCGGTGGGGTACGCCATCCTCCCACGGGATGTCCTTGCCGCCGCTGGCGAAGGCGGGCACGAGTCGGGAGAGCTCGGGGTGGACGGGACCGCAGTGATAGCACTCGTTGTAGTTCTCCGCGATGACCTTCCAATTGGCCTCGACGTCGTAGGTGAAGCGCAGGCCGAGCACCAGGTCGGCGAGGGGATAGCGCTGGATGCGCTCGGGGGCGGCGCCGAGCTGCTCGAGCAGGGTGGTGCGCGGGGACTCAGCGACCCAGAGCCAGCCACCCCAGGTGTCGGCGGCGAGTGAGGTGAGCGCGAAGTCGGCGGGGTCGAGATCGTCTGGGGCGTGCGGCGCGTGCATGAGCGATCCGTCTAGTGCGTATGTCCACGAGTGATACGGGCAGCGCAGCGCCTTGACCGCACACGGCGGTGAGTCCTCGGGCATCAACTGCGCGCCGCGATGGCGGCAGACATTGGCGTGCGCGTGCAGCGTGCCGTCGTTCGTCACCAGGATCGACTCGCCATGGAAGTCGACGACGGCGACACGGTCGGGGTCGGTGAGCCCCAGCTCATCGAGGCGACCCAGGCAGGTCCACTCGTGGCGCAGCATCTCGCGCTCGCGCGCGAAGGCCGCGGGATCGACGTAGTGCTCCCGGGGGAGAGCAGCTTCCATGGAGGAAGTATGCCGCCGGACTAGGCGCGGGGGAAGGTCTGCTCCCAGGTGCGCTCGCGGATCACCTCGTCGCCGTCGGTGACAGTGAGGTGGATGTGCAGGTCGTAGGAATCCTCGCGTGTCGAGAGGTCCATCACCGAGCGCGACGTGGTGACGACAGCCTCGGTCGTGACGGTCGCATCGAAGCGCAGGGTGAACTCCACATCGGAGTGCGCGCGCTGGGCGAAGGTGCGCTCGTCGACGCTCACCCAGCCGTCGTAGCGCTCGCTCGCCGAGCCGAAGGGGGTGGCGTAGTGCGAGACCGAGCCGACGACGCAGCGCGTCACGCGCCGTGCGACATCGCGCTCGATGCGCCAGGTGATGCCGTCGGTGTCCTCACTGGACCCGGGGTTGCCGGACGCAAGGTCGGGGACGGGTGCGCCCGGATCGGGGTCGTAGACGGGCAGGGTGAGTACGGCGTCACGCAGGATGAGGAAGCCAGGGCCGCCTGGCGCGACGACATTGGGCCAGTCCGCGCCCGCAATGCTCACGCGCAAGATGCGCCCGGGCAGCCAGCGATGGGCAGTGGCCTCCAACTCGACGTCGACCTCACCCTCGGCACCGATGAGGAGCGTGCCGCGGGTGACGAGGGTCGACGTACCGTCCGGGCCGACATCGCACAGCCGCACCGCGATGATGGGGTGCGGGCAGGTGGCCGTGACGTGAGCGCGCAGATGCACGTGTCCGGCAATCTCGAGGGGCTCGGTGACGGGGTAGTCCCAGGTCATCGACTTCGCATCGTCGACGCGCTGATCGCCCGGCTGGCCGTAGGGCAGGTGGCCCGCGCAGGAAATCCACGCGTCGATGCCGACATCGGGTCGCACGTTGTACGTCGGCCGATCCTCGAGCGCGATCTCGCGCGTCGACGAGCGCGTCGATGGCCAGGTGTCGCTGCGCCACTCCCCCGGCACGGTGTCGAGCACCGGATCGGGCACGTGCGAGTAGCGCGCGTACCAGGTGTGGGGAAGGACCCACTGCGGCAGCGACGCGGGCGCTCCCGGAGGAATGCCGAGGTGCTCGGCGAAGAAGGCCGCCATCTGCGGCACGTGATCGATGCGCGGGCCGGGCGCACTCGAGGTCGGCGCCGCATGCGACCAGGGCCCGGCGAGCAAACGCGTAGGTGCGGTGAGTCGCTCGATCGTGCGGAAGGTCGTGTTGCGATAGCCATCGGCCCAGCCGGCGATGATCATCGTGGGGATGTTGATTCGCTCGTAGCCGTCGCCATCGGATCCGAGTCGTACCGAACCATGGCGCCAATAGTCGTCGTCGTGCGGGTGGCTCATCCAGGTGATCTGCCACGGCTCGTGCTCATCGATGCGACGTAGCCACTCGGTGCGCCAGTCCGGATCGTTCGCGCCACGTGCCTCCTCCCAGAGAGCGGGCACGGGCGGCTGGGCGTTCATCGGCGTCATATAGGCGCAGTAGTCGACCTGGTCGATCCACTTGAGGGCACCCCCCATGTGGTGGACGTCGTCGGTGTAGCGATCGTCCGTCGCGTAGATCGGGATGATCGCGCCGAGATTCAGCGGCCGCTCGCACGCGAGCTGGAAGGAGTTGAACCCGCCGTACGACGTGCCGAACATGCCGACCTGACCGGTGCACCACGGCTGGGATGCCAGCCAGGCGATGGCCTCGATGAGATCGCGCTGCTCCGCCTCGGGGTACTCGTCCGTCGCGCGGCCGCTGCTGCTGCCGGTGCCGCGTACGTCGATGCGCGCGACCGCGAAGCCAAAGTAGGTGCAGAAGCGCTCGTACTCCGGGCGCCAGCCCGAGGTCATGTCGTCCTTGCGGTAGGGCAGCGCCTCGAGGATGCACGGGGCCGGAGTAGACTCCGGAATGAAGAGCGTGACACTGAGATGCTCGCCGTCGGAGAGGGGGATGGTCGATCGGATCACGCGAGCATTCCCTTCACCTCGTCGATGGGGAGAGCGCGGATCTCGCGGCCCTGGTAGCCAATGGTGGTCTTGGCGTTGATGAGCGAGGCGATGACCGCCTCCTCGCTCGCATCCACTACCGCGGCGAAGTAGTCGTCGAGTGCTCGGCCGGTGAGCGGCGGGCCGCCGCAGCCGGATCGACGTAGGCCATTGGCCATCGCCAGGAAGATCTCGCCCGAGCCGTGATGCGCGACCGAGCCGGTGCGCGCGAGGCCGAGGCCGATGCGACGGGCGAGTCGTTCGCAGCCCGCGGCATCGATGGGCGCGTCAGTGATCGCGATGCCGATGCAGGAGCCTGCGGGCGGCGGCTCGATGACGCCGCCGCGTGCGAGGCGCTTGCCGACGTCGACGCCGTCGATCGTGAGGCGGTCGGCCGTGCCGAAGTTGGTGAGCAGGAGTACGCCGACGACGTGCCCGTCGGGGAGCACGCGGGAGGCGGATCCGATGCCGCCCTTCCACCCCAGGCAGCTCATGCCCGTGCCCGCGCCGACCGCACCCTGCGCGAACTCCCCGCTCTCGCGCGCGGACTCAAGAGCAGCGCGCACATCGTCGAAGGTCACGTGCATGGCCCGCGGGTCGCTCAGCCAGGAGTCGTCGCACTCCCCGACGACGGGGATGAACACCTCGCCGAAGGTCGATGCGCCGCGCATCATCAGTTGGCACGCAGCGTCGTAGACCCGGCCGACCTGCATCGTCGAGGTCAGGAAGACGGGCGTCCCGGCGTAGCCCCACTCCTCGATCTGCGAGCGACCGGTGAGCTCGCCCGCGCCGTTGAGCACGGCGATCCCGGCGGGCACGGGATCGGCGAGGCAGTCACCGCCCGGATCGATAACGGTCACGCCCGTGCGCGCGATCCCGCGACCTTCGGGCGGCGCGGACTCGTCGTACGCCACCGTGGCATGACCGACCCCCACCCCGGGGACATCGATGATGCTGGCCGTGGGACCGCTGGGCAGGGGACCGATGCTGATGCCGAGATCTGCCACTCGCACACCGCGATCCTGTCAGGTCATGCGAGGCTGTGCCGGTGATTCGCGTCGTCAGGTCTGCCCACGCGCGCGATCACGTGCCCGGTGCGGAGATCTGGCTGGGTACGACGACACCGGGCACCGAGGTGCCCGAGCGAGTCGATGCTATCGAGGCTGCACTCGCGGACTGGCCGATGATCGAGGCGGTGCAGCACGACGATGGCCTGCTGCACGCCGTGCATGATCCAGCACTCATCGAGTACCTGCGCACGGTGTGGGATCGCTGGGGCGAGTACGGCACCGACCGGGTGACGCCGTACCTCTTCCCCACCGCGGGCATGCTCGGCGACCTACCACTGCGCGAGCCGGCAGCGGTGCACGGGGCGGCGGGGCGCTACGGCTACGACACGATGACACTCATCGGACCGGGCACCTGGGCCGCTGCGCGCGGTGCCGTCGACGTCGCGCTCACCTGCGCCGGCGAGGTCGGCGACGGCATGATCTACGGCCTGACCAGACCGCCCGGGCATCACGTCACTCGATCGGCGTACGGAGGATCCTGCTATCTCAACAGCGCTGCGGTCGCGGCCGAGGCACTGCGTCGTGCGGGTCACGAGCGCGTGGCCATCGTCGATATCGATGCCCATCACGGCAACGGCACGCAGGACGTGTTCTATGCGCGCGGCGACGTGCTCTACGCCTCACTGCACGTAGATCCGGGCGCGGGATGGTTTCCCCACTACGCCGGCTTCGCCGAGGAGATCGGCATCGGAGCGGGCGAGGGCGCCAATCTCAACATTCCGCTCGAGCCAGGCACCGGGGACATGCGCTGGCTAGACGCGACCATGCGCATCGTGCAGCGGGTCATGGACTACGGCGCCACAGCGATGGTGCTCTCACTCGGCGTCGACGCAGCGGCCGATGATCCCGAGAGTCCGCTGGAGATCACCCGCTCGGGCTATCACCGAGCCGGCGAGCTGCTCGGAGCAATCGCGATCCCTACCGTGGCCCTGCAAGAAGGCGGGTACCACCTGCCCACGCTCGGCCCACTCGTGCGCGCGACGCTCGAGGGGCTGTCGCGCTAGTCGGGCAGCGGAGCGTAGGGACACAGCAGCGGACCTGGCTGGGTGCGCTGCAGGAGGTAGCGCGTCACCGCATTGTTGACGCACCTGG
>JAULZJ010000010.1:0-1586 GCA_032117435.1 Candidatus Nanopelagicales bacterium
ACTTGTCGCTCCCCGCAGCGGGATGGCGATGTCGGCCTCGCGGACGAAGGGTGCGTCGGCATCGGGCTCGGAGTAGACGGCGACCGTCTCGATGCCCATCGCGCGAGCGGTGCGGAAGACCCGACGGGCGATCTCGCCACGATTGGCCACCAGGATGCGCTTCATCGCGATCACATCCGGAAGACGCCGAAGGCATCGGCGCCGGTGACGGGGGCGGAGTGCGTCGCGGAGAGCGCGAGCGTGAGTGCGGTGCGGGTGTCGCGGGGGTCGATGATGCCGTCGTCCCACAGGCGTCCGGTAGCGAAGAGCGCCGTCGACTGGCTCTCGACCTGCTGCTCGAAGGCATCGCGCATGGGGGCGAAGGCGGCCTCGTCGAAGTCGATGCCCATGCTCTCGGCCTTCTGCCGGGCGACGATCGTGAGCACGCCCGCAAGCTGCTTGGGGCCCATGACCGCGATGCGGTGATTGGGCCAGGAGAAGACGAAGCGTGGGTCGTAGGCGCGACCAGACATGCCGTAGTTGCCCGCGCCGTACGACGCACCCATCATCAGCGTGAGGTGCGGCACCGCGGAGTTGGACACGGCATTGATGAGTTTGGCACCGTCCTTGATGATGCCGCCCTGCTCGTAGCGCGTGCCGACCATGAAGCCGGTGATGTTCTGGGCGAAGAGGATCGGCACGCCCATGCGATTGCATAGCTGGATGAATTGCGCGCCCTTGTGGCTCTCCTCGCTGAAGAGGATGCCGTTGTTGGCGACCACGCCTACGGCGTAACCACCGATGTGGCCCCAGCCGGTGACGAGCGTCGTGCCGTAGAGCGGCTTGAACTCCTCGAATTCGCTGCCATCGAGGATGCGAGCGAGCACCTCGCGCGCCTCGAAGGGCTGTCGCACGTCGGCGCTCGGGACGCCGAGCAGCTCATCGGGGTCGTACGCCGGATCGATTGGCGCCCGGTCAGGGCCGGGACCCGCCTTGCGCCAGCGCAGGTGCTCCACGATCTGCCGACCGATGCGCAGGGCGTCGGGCTCGTCGAGGGCGAGGTAGTCAGCGAGGCCGGAGGTGCGCGCATGCATCTCTGCGCCGCCGAGCTCCTCCTCGTCGGCATCCTCGTCGATGGCCATCTTCACCAGCGGGGGACCGCCGAGATAGACGCGCGCGGCGTCCTTCTGCAGCACGACGTAATCGCTCATGCCCGGCACGTAAGCGCCGCCCGCAGTGCTCGATCCGAAGACGAGCGTGACGGTGGGGATGCCGGCAGCAGAGAGCTGCGTGAGGTTCTTGAAGCTCGCTCCGCCGGGAACGAAGATCTCCGCCTGCTTCGGTAGATCGGCCCCGCCGGACTCGGTCAAACTGACAAGTGGCAGTCGGTTGAGTTTGGCGATCTCCATGGCGCGCAGTCCCTTGGCCACGGATGTGGGTCCCTGCGATCCGCCCTTCACCGTCGGATCGTTGGCGACGACCATGACCTCGGTGCCGTGCACGCGGCCGATGCCGGTGACGACGCCTCCACCGAGCGGATCGTCAGTGCCCCAGCCCGCGAGCGGGCTCAGCTCGAGGAATGGCGAGCCGCGGTCGAGGAGGAGGTT
>JAULZJ010000011.1:0-4148 GCA_032117435.1 Candidatus Nanopelagicales bacterium
TCGAGCGTGACCAGGGAGGCGCTATGTCGTATGAACCCACGTGGGAGTCAGTGAGCACGCATCCCCTTCCGGAGTGGTACGACGACGCGAAACTCGGAATCTTCCTGCACTGGGGCCTGTACTCCGTACCCGGGTGGGCACCCCAGGTCGGCGACATCCAACAACTGCTCCACGATGAAGGCCCCGTGGGCATGCTGCGCGACAATCCCTATGCGGAGTGGTACCGCAACACTATGCAGGTCAAGGGCAGCCCGACCCAGGTCCATCACGAGCAGACCTACGGCGCGGAGTTCCCCTACGACGGGTTCATTCCCGCTTTCAACTCCGGATCACGGTCGGCGGACCTCGATGCGATCGCGGACCTGTGCGCGAGCACGGGCGCGGGATACGTCGTCCTGACCACGAAGCACCATGAGGGCTTCCGGCTCTGGCCCTCGAGCATCCCGCACCCGAGCAAAGGTCTCTACAACGCTGAGCGCGACATCGTCGGCGACTTGAGCTCCGCGGTGCGCGCACACGGTATGCGCATGGGGCTCTACTACTCGGGCGGCTATGACTGGCCGTTCAATGGGGCTGTGCTGACGCGTCCAGCGGACGCGATGCTCGCCGTCCCTGTATCGCCTGAGTACCTCGCCTATGCCACGGAGCACGTGCGCGAGCTCATCGATGCGTATGCCCCCGACGTCCTGTGGAACGACGTCGCGTGGCCACCCGGTGGCAATCTCGCGGAGCTCTTCGCTTACTACTACGACGCCGTCCCCGAGGGAGTCATCAACGATCGCTGGATCGAGCCCAGTGGCCGGCGCAATGTCGTCACCGACGCCCTCACCCAGGCCGCGGGTGATCTCATCCAGGTGCTGTGGAAGCACATACCCGAAGAGGACAAGAAGCTCACCTTCCCGGGAGCTCACTGGTATGACTTCACCACGCCGGAGTACGCCGTCTTCGACACCATCCAGGTCAAGAAGTGGGAGGCCACGCGCGGCGTCGGACACTCCTTCGGCGCCAATCGCAATGAGCGCCCGCAGGACATCGTGACGGCGACCGAACTCGTCCACATGCTTGTGGATGTCGTCTCGAAGAACGGCAACCTGCTCATCGGCATCGGACCAGACGAGCGGGGACGCATCGTCCCCGAGCAGCAGGCACCGCTGCACGGGCTCGGTGCCTGGATGAAGGACCAGGGCAGCGTCATCCACGGGTCCCGTCCCTGGGTCACACCCGCCACGGAGACGACGGATGGCACGCCGGTGCGCTTCGTGCAGCAAGGAGGGGAGGTGTTCGCCATCCTCCTTGGCCTCCCCGGCACCCGCGTATTCGGGTTGAGAGGCGTCGACGGTCGATCGGTCGACGAGGTCCACATCATCGGCAGCCGCGCCAAGGTCGGCCTCGGGGAACGCGACGGGATGGTCGAGATCACGCTGCCTGAGCGCATGCCGGTCGCGCCGGCGTACTCACTGCGCCTGGGCCCCGGGGTCCGGTGGAGCGGCTAGGCGAGCTCCTCCATCGCGGTCGCGTCGAGGGTGACGCGCGCAGCATCGCAGTTCTCTCGCAGGTGCTCCAAGGATCCCGTCCCGGGGATCGGAAGCATGACCGGTGAACGCTGGAGCAGCCACGCCAGCGCGACCTGGGCTGGCGTGCAGCCGTGGCTGGCTGCGATATTCGCGAGAGGACCGTCCGCGGCGACGAGCGCGCGATTGCCCAGCGGGAACCACGGGATGAAGCCGATCCCCTCACGCGTGCAGTGGTCCAACAGGCTCTCACTCTGCCGCAGCCCGGCGTGGAAGAGGTTCTGCACGCTCACGATCTCCATGACCTTGCGTGCCCGCTCGAGTTCCTCGATGGATACCTCCGAAAGGCCGACATGGCGGATGAGGCCCTCGTCCTGCATCTCCTTGATCACGCCGAATTGCTCATCCTCGGGGACCTGCGGATCGATGCGGTGCAGTTGCCACAGATCGATGCGTTCAACGCCAAGTCGGCGCAGCGACATCTGCACGCATTGCCGCAGGTACTCCGGGCGACCTACGGCAGCCCACGCGTCCGGCCCCTGGCGCGTGAGACCTCCCTTGGTAGCGATGATCACGCCGCCGTAAGGATCGCTCGCGTTCCCCGTGTGCAGGGCTTCGCGCAGGAGGTCTTCGCTGATGAAGGGTCCATAGGAATCGGCCGTATCGATGAAGTCGACGCCGAGGTCCACGGCCTCGCGGATGACGCGGATGGCCGAGTCGTGGTCAGGCGGATCACCCCAGATACCGGCGCCGGTGATACGCATCGCTCCGAAGCCGAGCCGATAGACGGTCATGGGGTCCGACGTGCCCAGGGTGAACTGGCCGGAGGAGTGGACGGACTTGGTCATGGAGCCATCGTGGCAGACTTCGGCCCATGCCTGATGCCTACGCACCCGACCCTGATCGCTACGACGGGCGCATGCCCTACCGCCGCTGCGGTCGCAGTGGCCTGAAGCTGCCTGCCGTCACCATCGGCTGCTGGCATAACTTCGGGGACGACACCCCCCTAGAGACGCAGCGCGACATGCTGCGCACGGCCTTTGACCTGGGCATCACGCACTTCGACCTTGCCAACAACTACGGCCCGCCGTACGGCTCGGCGGAGGTCAACGTGGGCCGCATCCTGCGCGAGGACTTCGCCGGCCTCCGAGACGAACTCATCATCTCGAGCAAGGCTGGCTGGGACATGTGGCCCGGCCCCTACGGCGACCTCGGCTCGCGCAAGTACATCCTTGCCAGCCTCGACCAGTCACTCGAGCGTCTCGGCCTCGACTACGTCGACATCTTCTATCACCACCGCCCCGATCCCGAGACGCCACTGGAAGAGTCGATGGGCGCGCTGGCGACCGCCGTCCACTCCGGCAGGGCCCTCTACGCCGGCATCTCGTCGTACTCACCGGCTCGCACGCGTGAAGCGGCCCGCATCCTCGGCGACATGGGTGTCCCCCTGCTCATCCACCAGCCGTCGTACTCGATGTTCAACCGCTGGATCGAGGGCGACGGCCTGATCGAGACGTGCGGCGACCTGGGGGTCGGCATCATCACCTTCAGCCCGCTCGCCCAGGGCATGCTCACCGATCGCTACGCGCAGGGCATCCCGGCGGGATCGCGTGCGCAGCAGGGCAAGTCACTTGATCCGGTGATGGCAAACGATGAGAATCTTGCGCGCGTGCGCGGGCTTGCCTCGATCGCACGTGATCGAGGACAGTCGCTCGCGCAGATGGCTATCTCCTGGACGCTGCGGGATCCACGGGTGACATCGACCCTGCTGGGTGCTAGCAGTGCCGAGCAGCTGCGTGAGACCGCAGCTGCTGCGCAGCGCCTCGATTTCACTCCGGCGGAGATCACCGCGATCGACGCGCACGCCGTGGAAGCCGGCATCGACCTCTGGCGTGACCAGTCGCGCTTCGAGTAGGGCTCAGGGCGCGGCCAGGACCCGTACGCCGCGTGTGCGGTGGATGGTGAGACGCACTTCCGGCCCGGTCGTGCAGCTCAGGATGTGACCACCCGCGTCTCGAGCCTTCGTGAGGCCGTGCAGGTGCAAGCCTGGTGCGCCGATGCCGAGCAGGTCGTCGCCGGTCCGGAATCCCACGAGAGTGGCCGCGACGTCCTGCAATGGGAACACGGTCTGCTCCGCGACGACCTCGGCGAGTGGGGGATAGGGCTGCGACTGCGCGGGCAGGCTGCGCGCGGTGAGGGTGGTGAAGGTGCCGATGAGCCGCACGGCAACCATGCCCTCGCCTGTGGTGGCGAGCTGGTCGATCAAGGGGACCAGGTCCGAGCACTCGGTGCCCTCGCCCAGCCGCATCGAAGCCTGAGGTGTGAAGCGCACCCCCTCGAACCACGGCGTGCTTCGCGACAGGCTTGCCTTTCGCGGCACTCCGTCTGTGCCGATGCGATAGACAGTGCCACCGACCATGACGAGCTCGCCGTCGAGACGATCGAATGTCCCCAGCCCGATAGTCGAGTCACCCACGACGTCGCGCAGCGAGACAAGGCCGTCGTAGTCGGGCTGCACGAGGTAGTCGAATGTCCCCACCTGCGACACCCATCGGATCGGTGTGGGTGCATCCTCGGCTGCAGCGAGGGGCACGCTGGAGATGACCGCGATGCTGGCCAATGCGGCGGCAATGAGCG
>JAULZJ010000012.1:0-3269 GCA_032117435.1 Candidatus Nanopelagicales bacterium
ACATGAGCACGATGATCGAGGAGCGGCTCACGCAGTGCTGCGTCCACGTCGGCACGAGATCGGACACGCAGGATCAGTGCGCCCCCTTCTGCGCAGTGCAGGCCTGGCCCCGGTTGTCGCGCCAGCGCATCTCCACGGCGGTCACCGACCCGGTCCCCATCCCGATGCCTACTCTCGTCACAGGAGGCGAGTCATGACAGCACCGTCGGAAGGCCTCGCGGGAGTGCCCGAACGTCCTGTGCCTGGCGAGCCCGCGGGCGGGTCGTCCTTCGACCCGCTGAAATTGTGCATCTTCACCACTGTCGCGCTGCTCGCATGGATCTTCGGACCGTTGGCTGTCGCGGTGTTCGCCGTCCTTGGCCTTGCCGGCTACTGGCAGGCCCATCGCGCAGGCCTCACCCGCAGTCGTTGCTACCTGCGCGACGTGCGCCTGGTCCTGCTCTACCTCGGCCTGGTCCTCGTCGCCGCGCTCGCCGGCATCGCTTGGACCGTCTACGGCTGGCTGCGCTGACGACGGCTGCCGCAGTGCCGACCGGCTATTGCCTCAGTGGCAGTGCCCCGGCTGCGAAGCCACGTCGATCCCCGGGCTGCGACGGAAGAACCCCACTGGCTTGAGGTGGAAGCCGACGCGCTCGACGGGCATGACCGGCCAGTCCTCCGTCCGAGGGATGTGATTCGTCCCGAAGGAATACCACAGCACCACATCGGTGTCCGTCACCGAACGATCCCGCGACGTCCACTCCGGCAGGCCCGCTCCACCGGGGTGCATGAAGGGGAAGTCCCCGGCGGGGTAGCGCTCCTCGGACTCATTCGGTGTGACCCACAGGTGGTGGTACATGAAGCCGGCGCGCCGACCGATGACCGAGTCGGGGCTGGCCATGGGGAACGTCGTGTGCCCGGGGACCAGCTTGTAGCCGACGGGGTCGCCGAGGTGGTTGGTGGAGCCTGCGTTGACGACCGTCCAGTAGCGCCCGTTGAAGGGATCGACGGTACGGCGGGCCTGCATCTCCGATTGCAGCGGAGCCTTGCGCGTCGTGTACGCCGCCCCATGCGGGTTGTCGGGACCGGCGGGGAGCGGCTCGGACTCGACCTCGATCACCGTGTTGGCCGTGCCATCGATATCCAGGTCAAGGCGGGCGCAGAAGATGTGCTGGTGGTACGGCGCGAGGAGCCCCGGCTCGAGCTCGGTGGATGACGGCCCCCGCTCCCCAGCGATGGTGAGGACGATGCCGGTGAGCTTGGCCTCGAACTCGATCGACCCGTCCTGATAGAAGTACCAGAAGTAGCCGTACTCGTAGTTGTTCACGGTGACGATCGACGAGGCCACGAAGCGGCGACCGCGACGTACTTCTACATGGCCGTGCTCGTCGGTGTGCTTCCACAGGATCCCGAAATCCTCCTCGTGCAAGCAGATCCCCTGCTTGACGACCCGCACGTCACCGGTCGGGTCCATAAGGGCCACGTCGCGGTACACGATCTCGCCCAGGCAGTCGCATCCCAGCACGAGGGAGTTCGTGTAGGCACCGAGCCCGAACTCCCCGGTGTCGAACGCCTGCTTGCGATGCGCCTCCGCCACCCTGTCGCCGTAGGGGATCACCAACTCGGCGATCGACATCCGGTGCGCGATACGGCGCTCGACATCTCCGTCCACGAAGCGCACGTCGTGGATGACCAGGCCCTCGCGCTGGTCGAAGCCGATGCGCAGGCGCCAGCGCTCCCAGGCGACCGCCCAGCCGTCCATGTCGAACGACGCACCGTCGGGCTGTGTGATGGCAAGTTCCCTCAGGCGGATGTCCGCGCCGGTCTCGTCGGCGCGGTAAGGGCCCGGAGTGCTCGGGATGGGCGTGATGCCCTCGTCCTCGACAGCGAGGACCTCGGCGGTGTCCAGGTCGACGATTGCGCGCAGTCCGGAGATCGGGTGCGCGTAGACGTTTGCCCCCGGAGTGGGCCGATGCCACAGGGGTGTCCATACCAGCCGTCGACTCGCATCCACTCCATCCGGCACGGCGGAGCCGAAGGGCCAGGTCTCCAGGTGGACCTGCGTCATGTCGTGGATCCCCCGGGTGGCGAGGGCGGACTGGAAGCGCGGGTCGGCACGTGCAGCTTCCATGGCAGCCTCTGCTTGACTCGAGATCACGGGCGCGATCGCACCGGGATCGTCGGTGACAGAAAGCAGTTGCCCATCCACGGACACGCGTGCGAGCAACATGGACCGGGCCCCGGAGTCCCACAGAGATACGCGAGCAGTCCGCTCCAATGTGCTTCCCGGCCGCCAAGCCGAGACCACGGCCTTGTCGGGTTCATCGAGTTGGGCCGTGACCACGAGCACGCCATCACGGAGGACCCCGGCACTGCGCAGTCCTGCGGCGACGCGCCGCAATTCGGCGTCGTCGAGGGGATCGAGGGGATGGGCGCCCACAGAGGAACCGTAGTACGGCGGCGATAGCCCTGCTCGCGGACGCGACCCGGCCTAGCGGGCTAGGTATCCACCGTCTACGGCCAACTCGCACCCGGTCACGAAGGATGCGTCGTCGCTTGCCAGATAGGCCACGGCAGCAGCGATCTCCTCCGGCCGGCCCAGTCGACCCATCGGCGTCATGTCGAGCATGACCTGTTCGAAGGGCGTGCCCTTGGTCTCGGACAGGATCGGCGTATCGATGAAGCCGGGATGGATTGAATTCACGCGCACGCCCTGCTGGGCCCACAGCAGGGCGACATTCTTGGTGAGTGTGCGCACGGCTCCCTTGGCCGCGTGATACGCAGGCGAGGTGCCGAAGCCGCCGGAAATGCCGAAGATCGACGAGATGTTGATGACGCTTCCGTGGCCCGATTCCTTGAGGTGGGGCGAGGCAAGTTTCATGCCGAGGAAGATGCTGGTCTGGTCGATCGCGATAGTGCGATCCCAGTCGGCCAGCGTGGCAGCATCGATATCCAGCAAATCCCCCATGCCTGCGTTGTTGACGAGGATGTCGAGCCGCGAGTACGACGCGACGGTGTTATCGATGACTCGCTGCCAGTCCTCCTCCATGCTCACGTCATGGTGCATGAAGGCGACGCTGTAGCCCTTTCCCGTGAGGTCTGCAGCCACATCGACTCCGGCGCCATCGTTGATATCGGTGACGACCACCGTGGCACCCTCGGACGCAAGTCGCTCAGCCGTAGCCTTCCCGATGCCACTTGCCGCCCCTGTGACGATGGCGACGCGACTAGCCAACCGGTCCATGTGATGCCCTCCCTAGTGGTGTGATCTCCACGCTAGGTCGGGTGAC
>JAULZJ010000013.1:0-3179 GCA_032117435.1 Candidatus Nanopelagicales bacterium
AGGAGATCGCTCACCGCCTCGGCCAGCGGATCCAGGTCATCGCTCACGCCGTCGAGGATGTAGCGCTGCCCCGCGATGAAGTCGTCGACGGCCTTCTGCACGCGCGGGCGCAGATCCTCGACATCGAGCGGGGAGGTCACCCCATGAGCCTAGGGGCAGAAGCCGAGCCCGGCATGCGTAGAGTCACGTCATGGGAGGGGAGGCTGTTTTCACGCTCGATGGCCTGGCGCAGGCCGTCGTCATCGGCGGGGCCGTCGTACTCCTCGCGGTCGTGGGCGTGCGCTTCGCCGGACGGCTCGGGCTCCCGGGCCTGCTCCTCTACCTCGGCATCGGCTTGCTGCTCGGGAATGTGTCGACACGCGTGCCCTTCGGCCCGAGCATCGGACCGCTGGACCCCGAGCTTGCGACCGTGCTCGGATACGCCGCGCTCATCATCATTCTCGCGCAAGGTGGCCTGACCACTCGATGGTCGCAGCTGCGGCCCGTGCTCGGGCCGAGCATCGCGCTGGCCACGGTCGGTGTGGCGGTCAGCGTCACCGTGGTGGCCCTCCCTCTCATCTGGTTGGCCGGTCTCGATCCCCGGATTGCGATACTCCTCTCTGCAGTCCTCGCGGCCACTGACGCTGCCGCCGTCTTCTCCGTGCTGCGGCGCGTGCCGATCCTGCCGCGACTGCGGACTCTGCTCGAGGGCGAGGCGGGGCTCAATGATGCGCCCGTCGTCGTCCTGGTGGCCGTGGTGGCGTCGGGTGCCATGACGGCCGCCCCCTGGCTTATCCCGCTGGTGGTCGTCGGTGAACTCGTCGGCGGAGGTCTCATCGGCGTCCTCATCGGTCTCGGCACACGCTGGCTGCTGCCCCGATTGGCGCTGCCCGCGGTGGGCCTCTACCCGATCGCGGTGCTCACCCCGATCGTCGCGGCGTACGGCATCGCCGATCTCCTGCATGTCTCGGGCTTCATCGCGGTCTATCTCTCGGCCGTCATCGTGGGGTCGTCGTCGGCACTGCCTCACCAGCGGGCGGTGAAGGGATTCAGCGACGGCCTTGCCTGGGTCGCGGAGATCGGCCTCTTCATCATGCTAGGGCTCCTCGTCGATGTGAGCCGACTGCCTGGTGCGATCGGCATCGCGCTCTCCGCGGCGCTCCTGCTCCTGGTCTTCGGCAGACCGCTCTCCGCGGTAATCGCGCTCGCGCCCTTCCGGTGGCCCGCGCGGTGCATCGCCTTCGTCTCGGTCACCGGCCTGCGCGGCGCGGTGCCGATCGTCTTCGCAGCCATCCCGCTGGGCCTCGCGATGCCCGGCGCGGAGATCGTCTTCGACGCCACCTTCATCGTCGTGCTGATTCTCACGCTGGTGCAGACACCAGCACTCCCGTGGGTTGCCCGGCGACTCGGCGTCGCAGTGGCCCAGCCGGCCGGCGAGCTCGACGTGGACAGTGCGCCACTCGACGGGGTCAACGCGGTCATGCTCGGCCTGTCCATCCCGAAGGACAGCAGGCTCGTCGGCGTCTTCGTGCGCGAGATCGGCCTGCCGCAGCCCGCTGCGGTGTCGCTCGTGATCCGCGAACGGTCCACGCTCGTCCCGGACAGTGAGACGCGCCTGCGCGCGGGCGACCAGATCGTGGTGGTGACCACGCCGCGAGCGCGCGACGCGACCGAACGCCGCCTGCGCGCCATCTCGCGCGAGGGCCGACTCGCCGTCTGGCGCGGGGACGCGGGGGACGATGCCTAGGCGGTCTCCGCTGTGGCATCCACCCGGCCGATCGCCTCGGCGACGATCTCGGCGCTGATCCCGACGAGCGGCAGCCCACCGCCCGGATGCGAGGAACCGCCGACGAGATAGAGGCCCGGGACGGGCGAGATATTGGCTGGCCGCAGGAAGGCTGCGCGCGTGCCATTGCTGCTCGAGCCGTAGATCGCACCGCCGGGCGCGCGTACATCGCGCTCGAGGTCGGCCGGGGTCCGGATCGCGCGCCACAGCAGGCGTTCGCGCACGTCGTAGCCGCGTCGCGCCATCACCTCCAGGATGTGATCGGCGTAGCTCTCGCGGATCGAATCCCAGTCGACCAATCCCTGTCGCGGTGCATTGACGAGGACGAACCACGACTCGTGGTCGTCATCGGGACGCATACGCGGATCATCGGGCGCGCAGACATAGATGGTCGGGTCATCGACCGGTCGGCCGCCGAAGACGGCGTCGAATTCCGCGTCGTAGTCCGCCGGGAACCACACATTGTGATGGCGCAGGCCCGGCGTGCGTCCGCGGACGGCCAGCAGGAGGACGAAGCCCGAGAGCGACGGCGTGGCCCGGCGAAGGGTGCGCAGTGGCTTGCGGCCGCGAGGGTCATCGATCATGTCGGCGTAGAGGTGCTCGGCGTCGGAGTTCGCCACGACGATGTCGGCGGCGATGCGCTCACCATCTGCGAGTTCCACGCCCGTGACGCCACCGGCGTCGGTGGTGACGCGGCGTACGTCGGCCCCCGTGCGCATCTCCACGCCGCGCTCCGCGCACCGTGCGATGAGCGCATCCGCGAGGGTGGCAAGGCCTCCGCCGAGGTGCCAGGCGCCGAATTCCTGCTCGACGTACGGCACCGTCATGAGCGCCGCGGGTGCTCGCCGGGGATCGGATCCCTGGTAGGTCGCGTACCGGTCGAGGAGCATCACCTGCCTGGGATCGCGCAGGTGCTTGCGACCCAGGCGCCGCAGTGAGGTGAAGGGCGCGACGGCACGGACCTCGCGGGGATCCGTGGCGAGCCGGATGAGCGTGCCCGCACCCTCGAGCGGCGATTGGATGAATGGACGGCGCGTGATGCGCCAGACCTCTGCCGCGCGCGCCATGAGCCCGCGCCAGTCCTCGGTCGCGTTGCCACCGAGCTGCTCGCCCATGGCACGCGCGATGCGCGCGGGGTCGGTCCCCGGCACCTCGAGTCGGCTGCCGTCGGGGAATTCGTAGGCGAATGCGGTGTCGAGGGGCTGGATGTCGACGCACTCCTCGAGGGCCTTGCCGGTCTTGAGGAAGAGGTCGCGGTAGACGGCGGGCAGCGTGAAGAGGCTCGGGCCGGTGTCGAAGACGAAGCCGTCGCGCTCGTAGCGGGCCAACTTGCCGCCGAAGCGCGGACCCTGCTCGAGGAGCGTGACGCGGTGGCCCTTCACCGCGAGCCGCGCGGCGGCCGCCATGCCACCCG
>JAULZJ010000014.1:0-3685 GCA_032117435.1 Candidatus Nanopelagicales bacterium
CGACGCCGATGAGCGCCGCCCAGAAGAGCACGTCCAGGGGGGTGATCTCAGTGAGCGTGCTGGTGTCCACTCCCGCATGCTAGGCGGCTGCCGGAATCGCCCTGCAACACTGATGACGTGAGCATCCCGGCTGACCCGCGACCCGAGGACGTCACCTGGCCGCATGCCGAATGGCCGCCGCCACAGGAATTGCGCGGCGAGCACGTCACGCTCACGCAGTTCGTGCCCGGGGATGCCGCCGAGCTCTTCGCCGCGATGGACCATGACCCCTGCTGGGATCACGTCGCCGGCCGACCCGCATCAGCCCAGGACTACGCCGCAACCCTCGCCCAGGCACCCGAGTCAGGTAGGTGGCCCTGGATAGTCCGCCAAGCGGGCCGGCTTGGCCGGTCCGACGGCGGACCCCAGGGCCAAGCGGATCGGGTCATCGGCACGACCTCCTTCCTCGACGTGAGCCTGCCGGACGCGCGGCTGGAGATCGGCCACACGGTGTACACGCCGACTCTTTGGGGGACCACCGTCAATCCAGCCTGCAAGCTCCTGCTCATGACGTGGGCCTTCGACCACGGCTTCGGTCGCGTGCAGTTCAAGACCGATATCCGCAATCGGCGCTCGCAGCGGGCCATCGCGGGGATCGGAGCGACGTACGAAGGAGTCCTGCGCCGCTATCAGCGTCGCGCTGACGGCACGGTCCGCGACACCGTGATGTACGCCGTCACCGCCGAGGAGTGGCCGGGTGTACGGGAGCGACTGATTGCCCGCCTCGACCGGGTCTAGGCTCTATCCGTCGACCACGAGGCGTCACCGCAGGAGGAGTCATCATGGAGTTCACCCCGGACCCTGCCGAGGGCCAGCGCGTCTATGACCTCGACCGCGCGCACGTCTTCCACTCGTGGAGCGCGCAGGCGCAGATCAAGCCGCTGCCGATTGCCGCCGCCGAAGGCTGCTACTTCTGGGACTACGACGGCAACCGCTACCTCGACTTCTCCAGCCAGCTCGTCAACGTCAACATCGGCCATCAGCACCCCAAGGTCGTCAAGGCCATCCAGGACCAGGCCGCTCGCCTCGCGACGATCGCGCCCCAGCACGCCAATGACATGCGCGGCGAGGCTGCCAAGCGCATCGTCGATCGGTCCGGCACCCGTCACCAGAAGGTATTCTTCACCAACGGGGGCGCCGATGCGGTGGAGAATGCGATCCGCATGGCGCGCCTGCACACCCACAAGCACAAGGTGCTGTCTGCCTACCGCAGCTATCACGGCAACACCGGTGCGGCGATCCAGGCGACGGGCGATCCACGCCGCTGGCCCAATGAATACGCCGCGCAGCAGCTCCACTTCTTCGGACCCTTCCCCTACCGCTCACCCTTCTGGTCGGACTCCCCGGAGCAGGAGAGCGAGCGCGCGCTGCAGCATCTGGAGGAGGTCATCAAGTTCGAGGGCCCCGGCACGATCGGCGCCATCCTGCTCGAGTCTGTCGTCGGCACCGCGGGCGTCCTCGTGCCACCGCCCGGCTACCTCGAGGGCCTGCGCGCCCTGTGCGACAAGTACGAGATCGTGTGGATCGCCGACGAGGTCATGAGCGGCTTCGGCCGCACGGGCGAGTGGTTCGCCTGGCAGAACTGGGCAGCCGAGCCCGACCTCATCACCTTCGCCAAGGGCTCCAACTCCGGCTATGTCCCGGTCGGCGGCGTCGTCATCTCCGATGCGATCGCGTCGACCTTCGACGACCGCGTCTTCCCCGGCGGCCTTACCTACTCGGGCCATCCGCTCGCTGCCGCCTCGATCGTCGCCTCGATCGACGCGATGACAGAGGAGGGCATCGTCGACAACGCCAAGCGCATCGGCAACGACGTGCTCGGCCCCGGCCTACGGGACCTGCAGGAGCGTCACCCGGTCATCGGCGAGGTCCGCGGCCTCGGCGTCTTCTGGGCACTAGATCTCGTCTCCGATCGCGCGACCAAGGAGCCCCTCGCGCCGTACGGCGGCACCTCGCCGGCGATGAACGAGTTCGTCGCAGAGTGCAAGAAGCGCGGCCTCATGCCCTTCGTCAACTTCAATCGCACGCACGTCGTGCCGCCGTGCACGGTCACCGACGCGGAGGCCAAGGAGGGCCTGGGGATCCTCGACGAGGTGCTGTCGATCACCGACCAGCACTACACGGGCTAGAGGACGGGCTGCACCTCGAGGCCGTAGACGATGCCACGCGAGGTGCTCACCTGCACCTGATAGAAGCCCGGCTGATCTGGTGCGAAGAGAATGACCTCGCTGCCCGGTGACGTGACCTCGATCTTGCTCACCGGTGCGCCATCGCGCGTGAGCTCGATGATCGTGCCGGACTTCCACGCACCGGCCGCGACGCGGAAGCGGAGACCTGCGGACACCCGCTTGTAGGACACGATCGTGAAGTCCTTGACGGTGATGCCGAGCGACACCGGCTTGAGGTCCCCGACCTTGACGACGTAGCCGAGATCGCCGGTGCCGCCCTTCGTCGCGGTGACGTCCTTGAAGGCGAAAGCGCCGTCCGCCTTGACCGTGCTGGCGCCGAGGGGCGCGTCTCCGGCGATGAGGGCGACTGTGGTGCCCTCGCGGACACCTGTCGCCGTACCGCTGACGTCGAACTTCTCCCCGGTGCTGTACGCCGTGCCCGCGGCTGGACTGGTCACCTCGATGCGGGGCTCGATGACGCGGACCTTGGTCTTCTGGGCTCCGCTGGCGGGCTCGAATCCAGGGATGGGGCGGTCTGCCGGGCACTCGTACTGATTCTCGAGCGGGCCGCAAGCGGCGAGGTCGCCCTTGGCCGTCACATTGAGCGTGCCGCCGTTGCGCGTCTGGATCTCCACGGACGCCCGACCCTTGGGATCGGTGAGGACCGTGAAGGTATTGGCCCCGGTGATGAAGCGCCCCGGTCCCTTGGGGGGCAGCGACAGGTCCACGCCGGCGTTCTCGATCGGATTGCCGAAGACATCCGTGACGTTGACGAGCGCCTCGAAGCTCTCACCCGAGTCGACAGTGCTCTCCGTCACCGACAGCGACACATTGCGCGCGGCCTCGCGTGCTGTGACGACGGGGAAGACGGCGGTCGTGGAATTGAGTCCTTCGACGTACACATTGACCGGGCCGACGGCGGTGGCGAAGAGATAGACCGCCGCGATGCATCGCTCCGGGCCTGCCTCGCTGAAGACCGTGACCTCTGGCTCGCCGAGGGGATCGTCGACGAGCGACTCCAGGAGCAGGCCACCCGTCGCGCGGAAGCGCACCGGCGAGCCGCTCGTCGTGGTGGTGACCTCGAGGCGCAGGGACATGGGGCGCTCGGGCGTGCCGCCAGCGAGTCCGTTGTAAGGGACGACGAGCGGACTGGTGAACTGCTCGGCGGCGACACCATTGGCGCTGAGGTCGGCGATGTCCGGCGGTGTGACCGAGTCGCCGACCGCGCAGGCCGAGGAGGGCATCGTCTCGGTGGGGCTGGGGGAGGGGCTGGCGGAATCGGCCCCGAAGGGCAGGAGGCCGCAGCCGGTCAGGAGGATGGCTCCCGCCACCAGCGCCCCCGCGCGCACCATCCGCATCACCGGGTCATCGTACGTCGCGCGCGACGCCGAAGCCGACCAGGCGCGACTAGGCTCATCGCTTGTGATCGTCTTGGTCGTCGGATCCGGTGCACGCGAGCACGCGCTCGTGCGAGCGCT
>JAULZJ010000015.1:0-6428 GCA_032117435.1 Candidatus Nanopelagicales bacterium
CCGGTGCGGATAGTCCAACCGGTGACGATGAGCGCAGCGGCGATGACCAGGACAGCGACAATCTGAGTCAGGAGGTCGCGTCGACCGCGTCGATCCAGCAGCCACAGCAGCAGGAGGACCACGAAGTAGCCGACGGCGATGAAGGGCAGGAGCGAACCGGCCTGAGCGTGGGCCTCCGGATTGCCGACGCGCTTGGCGAGCTCCTCCCCTGAGATGCGACTGCCGAAGGCAGCGACGGTCCCGACAGCCGCGACGGCGACGACAACAGGACCGAAGCGCACCGAGAAGCGCTGGGAGAAGCCCATGATGATGCCCCCCAGTGCCGCGAGCGGCAGGAGCACCACGGCGGCATGGATCACGAGAGTGTGAGTGGGCAGGCCGAAGATCGTGTCCGTCACGGCCCCAGGCTACGCACCCCGGCTACGGTGTGCGGGTGACGACACCGGGTGATTCGCATCCTGATCTGGGCCTGGCCCTGGCGATGGCCGACGCGGCCGATGCACTCACGCTGGCGCACGCGTTGCGTCACGATCTGCGCGTGGAGACTAAGCCCGACATGACGCCCGTGACCGAGGCCGACCAGGCCACTGAACGCCTCCTGCGCGACATGATTGCGGCGGAGCGGCCCCAAGACTCCATCGTCGGCGAGGAGTACGGCGGGGACGCGGCCGCCGGTCGACGCTGGATCCTCGACCCCATCGACGGCACCAAGAACTACGTCCGTCGGGTGCCAGTCTGGGCGACGCTCATCGCACTGGCCGACGACGATGCCGTCCAGGTCGGTGTGGTCAGCGCCCCCGCACTCGGCCGGCGCTGGTGGGCCGCGCGCGGACACGGTGCGTGGACGAGCGGACCCGAGTCCCCCGAGCCTCGTCGTATCCAGGTGAGCTCGGTGAGCGACCTCGCCGATGCGTCGTTCTCCTTCAGCGATCCCGACGGCTGGGACCGTCGCGCCCTCAACGCGCTCACGGAGCGCACCTGGCGCACGCGCGCCTACGGCGACTTCTGGTCGCACATGCTGGTCGCCGAAGGCGCCGTCGACATCGCCGCCGAGGTCGGGCTCGGCCTCTGGGATGTCGCCGCCCTCATCCCCGTCGTCGAGGAGGCGGGGGGGTGCTTCACCAGCCTCGACGGCGGTGCACCCGGCAGCTCGACGTCACTGACCTCCAATGGCCTCCTGCACGAGGCTGCGCTCGCCATCATGCGTGGCTGATCACCAAGCCCCAAATCGTGACGCCATCGCGTCGCTCGAGCTCCACGAAACCGCAGCGCCGCAGCACCGCGATGCTCGGTGCATTGCCCTCATCGCACTCGGCGATCACCTCGCGCACGCGCTGCGCGCCCAGCCACGCGATCAGGCCGAGGACGGCCTCGGTCGCGTAGCCGTGACCGCGGGCCGATTCGGCGAATCCGTAGCCGATCTCGACGCGGCCCTCCTCGTCCGGTGCGCCCTTGCAACCGACGCCTCCGATGGCCATGCCGTCCCCGAGTCGCCGCACCTGCAGCGGACCCCACTCCCCCGCCGGCCACTGACCAGCGGCGATGAGGCCAGCCACCACCAAGTCACCCTCGGTCGGATAGTCCATCGCGGCATCGACCGCGCGCCCCTCCGCGACGGCCGCCCACTCGTCCAGCGTGAGGGATTGCAGCGTCAGGCGCGGCGTGGTCAAAAGCATGTCGCGATCCCATCACGGGTCTAGACAGCCTGGCGCGCCAGGGACACGATGGCATTGGAGGTGATCGCCATGAAGATCTCTCAGATCCTGGCCACCAAGTCCCCGGGCACGATCACCATCGCGCCCGACGCGACCGTCACGCAGCTCCTTGCCCTGCTCGCCGAGCACCACATCGGTGCCGTCGTCGTGTCGGTGGATGGCACTCGCATCGACGGCATCGTCTCGGAGCGGGATGTCGTGCGCGCGATGGCCGCCGATCCCGACGCGGGCACGACAGGGGGTGTCCGCCCCAAGCCGGTGAGCGCCATCATGACCGCGGACGTGCGCACACTCGGGCCCGACGACACGGTTGACGCCGCCATGGAGGTCATGACGACATCGCGCATCCGCCACCTGCCTGTTGTCGATGCCCGCATCCTCATTGGCATCGTCAGCATCGGCGACATCGTCAAGGCCCGCCTCGAGACCCTCGAGGACGAGCGGGCCGCACTCATGGACTACGTCACGCGCGGGGGCTGATCAGCAGCGGCAGCGCATCGGCGGGCCGCAGTGTCACCAGCGCGGCTGGCCGCGGGGCGACACCGGGCAGTCGCGAGACGCGCACCCGACGCAGCAGCACGGAGAGCACCGTCATCCCCTCGACGTAGGCGAAGTCGCGTCCGATGCACATCCGCGGGCCCAGGCCGAAGGGCCAGAAGACGGCGTCACCCGAGGCACCGCGCCGATGGCCGTCGAGGAAGCGCTGCGGGCGGAAGGCCGTGGGCTCACCCCAGAGCGCCGGATCGCGCTGCGCGATGTAGGGCGTCATGACCACCAGCGACCCAGCCGGGATCTCGCGTCCAGCGAGTACGTCGTCCTGCATGGCGTGACGCGAGACCAGCCATACGGGCGGATAGAGCCTCATGGCCTCGTCGAAGACCGCGCGCGTCCACGGCAGTCGATCGAGATCGGCGTACGTCGGCGCGCGCTCGCCCAGCACCTCGTCGAGCTCGCGGGCGACCTCGGCCTGCACTTCGCGGTCCCCCGCGAGCAACCAGAGCACCCACGTGAGCGCGCTGGCCGTGGTCTCGTGCCCGGCGACGAGGAAGGCCACCATCTCATCGCGCACCTCCGAGACCGCCATGGGCGGATCCGCGGCGGCAGCCTCGATAAGCAGGTCCAGAAGAGTCGGGGGCTCACCCCTGTCAATCGTGAACGTGCGTGCCGCCACCATCGCCGACACGGCATCGTCGAGCTGCGCGAGCGCCGCGCGCAGCCTACGCGTGGGCCGCGTCGGCAACCAATCGGGAGGCTGGAGGGGCACTTGGGCGCGGGCCACCACGACGTCGAGCGCTTCGATCGTCGCGCGCGCAAGCCGATCCGCGTCATCCGAGAGATCCGTGCCGAAAAGAGAGTCCCCCACCGTCTCGAGCGCGACGCGCATCATCGCCTCGTCGATGTCGATGATCGCACCGCGCGAGACATCACCCCACCGTCCGAGCAACTCATTGGCGGCACCAGCCGCATGCCCGACCACTTCCTCAAGCACCTCGTGATGGAAGGCCGGCTGCACCATCCGCCGTTGCCGGCGCCACACCTCACCCGACGTGGTGAGCAGGCCCTCGCCTGTGACGAGCGACAGCGAGCGGTACTGGATCGTTTCCTTGTCGTAGTCGCGAGCCTTCGTGACGAGGACCTGACGCACAGCCTCGGGATCGGATACCAGATACGTCGGTGGCGATGGAATGGGGAACTGCACGACGGGCCCGTACTCGCGGGCCATCCGCTCGAGGAAGCCGAGTGCGTCAGATCGGATGGCCCGGATCGCGCGCAGCATCTGCGGCCCGCTCGGGCCCGGCGCCGTCGCGGGGGTGCGGAAGTATCGGCGGTCCGGCACACCCTCGCGCGAGATCTCGGCCGCATCGTCCCGCTGCACCCCACGAGCCTATGCGCCTGCCGGCGCGGGCCTGGAAGCGGCAAGATGACCCCATGCCAGATCACTCTGCGAGCGTGCACCCCCGGGCGGGCCAGGTGGCGATGGACGACGACCTCATCGACGTAGCCGCCCTCGTCACGGCGTTCTACACCGGTCATCCCGATGCGGCAGACCCCGCGCAGCGCGTGGCCTTCGGCACCTCCGGGCATCGGGGATCGTCGTTCGCCCACGCCTTCAACGACGACCACATCGCCGCCACCACTCAGGCGATCGTGGAATACCGCAAGAAGCAGGGCATCAACGGCCCCCTCTTCCTCGGCCGCGACAGTCACGCCCTCAGTCAGCCAGCGTGGGCCACGGCGGTCGAGGTGCTCGCCGCGCACGGGGTCACGGCGATGATCGACTCCCGCGACGGGCTCACGCCCACCCCCGCCGTGTCGCACGCCATCCTGCGCCACAACGCGGGGCGCTCCACCACCGATCCCGGGCGTGCCGATGGCATCGTCGTGACGCCCAGCCACAACCCACCCCGGGACGGCGGCTTCAAGTACAACCCACCCGATGGGGGGCCGGCCGGCTCGGATGTCACCTCGGTCATCCAGGACCGCGCCAACGAGCTTCTCGCCGCGCGGTTGGAGGGGGTGCGCCGGGTGACCCTCCCGCGCGCGCTGGCGGCATCGACCACGCACCCCTACGACTATCTGCGTCACTATGTCGAGGATCTGCCCTCGGTGATCAACATGGATGCGATCCGGGTGGCCGGAGTGCGCATCGGCGCAGATCCGCTCGGCGGTGCCAGCGTGGCCTACTGGGCGGCCATCGCCGAGGCCTACGACCTCGACCTCACCGTCGTCAACCCGCGGGTCGATCCGACCTGGCGCTTCATGACCCTGGACTGGGACGGCCAGATCCGCATGGACTGCTCGTCCCCCCATGCGATGGCATCGCTCATCGATCGCCGCGCGGACTATGACATCGCCACCGGGAACGACGCCGACTCCGATCGTCACGGCATCGTCACACCTGACGGGGGGCTCATGAACCCCAACCACTTCCTCTCGGTCGCCATCGACTACCTCTTCGGCTGTCGCCAGGACTGGCGTGCGGATGCAGCTGTCGGCAAGACAGTGGTGAGCTCCTCGATGATCGACCGCGTCACCGCATCTCTCGGACGACGCCTCTGGGAGGTGCCTGTCGGCTTCAAGTGGTTCGTGCCCGGGCTCATCGACGGCAGCGTCGGCTTCGGCGGCGAGGAGTCGGCAGGTGCGTCCTTCCTGCGCCGGGACGGATCCGTCTGGACCACCGACAAGGACGGGATCATCCTCGCCCTGCTCGCCTCGGAGATCCTCGCGGAGACCGGCTCCTCTCCGTCCGTGCATTACCGCAATCTCACGCAACTCCACGGTGACCCGGCGTATGCCCGCGTCGATGCGCCCGCGACGCGTGAGCAGAAGGCCGCCCTCGCGGCGCTCACCCCCGGCCAGGTGACGTCGACCGAGCTCGCCGGTGAGCCGATCACGCGCGTACTCACCCGCGCCCCCGGCAATGATGCCCCCATCGGCGGCCTCAAGGTCGAATCGGCGAGCGCGTGGTTCGCAGCCCGCCCGTCGGGCACCGAGGACGTCTACAAGATCTACGCCGAGTCCTTCCGCGGACCCGAGCATCTCGCCGAAGTCCAGCAGGCGGCACGGGCCGTCGTCGACGCGGCATTGGGCACTTCATGAGCGTCACCACCTGGTCAGAGGCCACCAATGCGGGCGACGTCACCGTCATCGAGATCACCTTCACCCGCATGCGGGTGCAACTCCTGTCGTTGGGTGCGGCGATCCGCGAGGTCGACGTACCCGACCGTGACGGCACTCTCGGAGGCGTCCACCTCGCCCTGCCGACCGTGGCCGACCATGCCGTCCGTGCGCTCAATCCGCACTTCGGCGCGACCCTGGGCCGCTACGCCAACCGGATCGCCGGCGGTACCTTCGCACTCGACGGGGTCGAGTACACACTCGATGTCAACAACGGGCCCAACACCCTCCACGGCGGCAGCATGGGCTGGGATCGGCTCATCTGGAACGTCGATGAGATCTTCGACGATGCCAGCAGCGCGACGATCCGCTTCTCGCTGGTCAGCCCCGACGGCGATATGGGATTCCCTGGCACGGTCTCGGCGCGGACGAGGTATGTCGTGAGTGACGGCCGGATCGAGATGCACTACGAAGCGACTACTGATGCGCCGACCGTCATCAGCATGGCCAATCACGCCTACTGGAATCTCGCCGGCTCGCACTCCATCGCCGATCACGAACTCCACGTCCCGGCCACCCGCAAACTCGTCTACGACGAATTCCAGATTCCCACCGGCATCGTCGACGTGGAGGGCATGCCCTACGACATGCGCGCGTCTCGCGCGCTCGGGCCGATCCTGGAGGCCACGGGCGGACTCGACGATTGCTACCTGCTCGAGGGTGCCGCAGGGGAGGTGCGCCTCGGCGCCGTCCTGACCCATCCCGGCACCGGACGGGTGCTCCGCGTGCTCACGGATGCGCCCGGCATGCAGGTCTACAGCGGCAACAACCTCCGATCGCCCTTCGAGGTGCACCAGTCGATGTCGCTCGAGGCGCAACGCCTCCCCGACGCACCGAACCAGTCGGGCCTGGGCCCGTGTGTCTTGCGGCCGGGTGACTCCTACACCACGACGACCGTCATCGAATTTGCGACGATCACCTGACGGGTATCAGGACGGATTGTCGCGGTTGTAGAGCTCCCACTCGTCGATCTGCGTCCCATCGGGCAGGGTGCAGATGCCGGTGGCGAGATCCACGGTGCCGCCCTGCTCCTCG
>JAULZJ010000016.1:0-9447 GCA_032117435.1 Candidatus Nanopelagicales bacterium
GCCTCCTTCGGGTCCTTGCCGGCGAGGGTGTCCTGGCGGAAGCGATTGAGGATGAAGAGCGAGTAGTCGATGCCGACTCCGAGGCCGATCATCGACGCGAGCTGGGGCGCGAAGGATGCGACATCGAGGAACCGCGCGATGACGAGGATGAGCATCTGGCCCACGACCAGACCGATGACGGCGACGACGATCGGGAGGCCTGCCGCGACCAGGCTGCCGAAGAGGATGATGAGGATGACGATCGCCGCGAGGATGCCGATGCCCTCGCTCGATCCCGGACCACCCTGCGCCGCCGTGAGGATCTGCCCCGTCGCGCCGACCTGCAGTGTCGCTGTGTTGGCAGCCTCGATCGCCGAGACGAATTCATCGGCCTGGGCGGCGTTGGCCACGCCCGGCCCGGCACCCGTGAAGGTCACGGTGGCGTAGGCGACGGTGCCGTCCTTGCTGATCGTCGAGGTGGCTTCCTTGGCGGCCCTGTTGGCCTCCAGCAGATCCAGCAACTGCTGCTGCACCGCCTCGGGCGTGCCGTCGGGGAAGGTGACGTCCGTCGTGCCCTTCTCGAAGGCCTCCTTGACCTGCTGGGCGAACTCCGGCGGCGTGCCGGGCGGGAAATCCGGTGCTGCGGACTGCCGCTTCGGGCAGCTCGGGCCGTAGTCCTTGCCGTAGGGCGACGTAATGCAGGTGACGCCCTGGATGCCGGCAAGCCTGGTGAGCAACGCGTCGATGTCACTCTTGACCGTCGCGTCATCGACGGTGCCCGAAGAGGGCGACCACACGACGGTCGCGCTATTGGAGTTGGCGTCCTGAGCCGACACCTCCTCGAGGAAGTCCTGCGCCAGCGCCGATTGGGTGTTGGGCAGCGAGAAGGAGTCGTTGAACTTCCCGTCGAGAGTGAAGGCGAGGGCTCCGACTCCCACGACAGCGATCGCCCAGGCGATCAGGGCCGCGACCGGCCGTCGGATCGCCCACTCCGATAGCGGCCCCATCGCGTACCCATCCCGTCCTCCGGCGTTGTTTCCACGGAAACAACGGAGCTGACCGTGCCGGGGCAGACGCTACCGCGTCAGGTCTACGCTGCAGGGGTGATCGAGGTACGCCGGATCGGACCGGAGCCCGTGGACTACACCGAGGCCTGGAATCTGCAGCGGCGCACTCACGCCGATGTTGTCGACGGGTCCTCCCCCGACATCCTCCTTCTCCTCGAGCACTCCCCCGTCTACACCGCCGGACGACGGACGGAGCCGCTCGAGCGCCCCCTCGACGGGACACCCGTGATCGACGTCGACCGCGGCGGCAAGATCACCTGGCATGGACCGGGTCAGCTCGTCGGCTACCCGATCGTGCACCTGCCCATGCCCCTGGACGTCATCGCGCACGTGCGGCGGCTGGAGGACGCACTCATCGCCGCGTGCGCGGAGGTCGACCTGCCCACGACCCGGGTCGATGGGCGTAGCGGCGTATGGGTGGCGGCCGATCATCGTGGGCCGGATCGCAAGGTCGCGGCGATCGGGGTGCGCGTGTCGCAGGGCGTCACGCTTCATGGCTTCGCACTGAACTGCAATTGCGACCTCACGGCCTTCGACCGCATCGTGCCGTGCGGCATCCGGGATGCCGCCGTGACAAGCCTCTCTCAGGAACTGGGGCGCGACGTCACCGTGGCGGAGATGCTGCCCATCGTCGAGGGTCGCCTACGGCGCGAGCTCGATACCGCCGTAGGGTCGTCTGCATGACCGAGCGCCGCCTCCTCCGGCTCGAGGTGAAGAACGCCGAGACGCCCATCGAGCGCAAGCCCGAGTGGATCAAGACGCGCCTGCGCACGGGCCCGGAGTACACCGCGGTGCGATCCCTGGTCGAGAGGGAAGGCCTGCACACCGTGTGCCAGGAGGCCGGCTGCCCCAACATCTACGAGTGCTGGGAGGACCGCGAGGCCACCTTCCTCATCGGTGGCGAGCAGTGCACGCGGCGATGCGACTTCTGCCAGATCGACACCGGCAAGCCCGCGCCCCTGGATCGCGACGAGCCGCGTCGCGTCGCGGAGTCGGTGCGCACGATGGGCCTTCGCTACGCGACGGTCACCGGGGTCGCGCGCGATGACCTCCCCGATCAGGGTGCATGGCTCTATGCCGAGACCGTGCTGCGGATCAAGGGCCTCAATCCCGATTGCGGGGTCGAGGTGCTCATCCCGGACTTCAGCGGAGAGCCCGCCCTCCTACGTGAGGTCTTCGACGCCACCCCCAGCGTGCTGGCCCACAATCTCGAGACAGTGCCGCGCATCTTCAAGCGCATCCGACCGGCATTCCGCTACGACCGCTCCCTCGACGTCATCACCCAGGCCCGAGACGCCGGCCTGGTGACCAAGAGCAACCTCATCCTGGGCCTCGGCGAGACCGATGAGGAAGTGGACGCCGCCCTGGTGGACCTGCATGCGGCCGGTTGCGACCTCATCACCATCACGCAGTACCTCAGGCCCACGCCGAGACACCATCCGGTTGAGCGGTGGGTGGCCCCTGATGACTTCGTCGCCTGGGCTGATCGCGCCCGAGCAATCGGATTCGTGGGCGTGATGAGCGGTCCGCTCGTGCGCTCGAGCTACCGCGCCGGGCGGCTCTACGCCGACGCTGTTGCCGCTCGCGACGCGAGCCGCTCATCGTGACGTCATCTCCCATCGCGACCGGCGTAGTCGTGGCGACACATGTGTGGCCCGCTGACGCCGGCACCCCGGTCAGCGTGCCCGAGCTCACCCTGGACTGGGGCGGCGCCGTCGGCGACCGCCACCATGGCGTGACCATGGCCTCGGACACGCGCCAGAAGGAGGTGTACGCGCGGGGCACCGAGATCCGCAACCACCGGCAGGTCTCGATCGTCGACCTGGCCGAGCTGCACGCCATCGCCGATGCCCTGGGCATCGATGAGCTCGCCCCCGGCACCATCGCCGACAACATCTGCACGGAGGGGATCCCCGACCTCACCGCGCTCGCACCGCTCTCGCGCCTCGTCTTCGCGAGTGGCGCCGTGCTCCTCACCGGGGGACGCAACACTCCCTGCACCATCGCCGGACGCATGGTCGAGACCCGCTACGGCAGCGCACCGGAGCGCTTCCCCAAGGCTGCCTGGGACCTGCGCGGCATCACGGGCTGGGTCGAGCGGCCGGGCCCGATCCGTATCGGGGACTCCGTGGAGGTCGTGGCGCCCACGGGGATGTAGGCCGACCCCCGCTCGCTACCCTTCACGCATGTCCAAGATTCGCGGCTATCTCAGCTCCCTGAGGGAGAACTTCAAGCTCACCCGCAAGGTGCACCGATGGGTGGGGCTGGAGATGCTCGCGATCCTCATCGCCGTGACGGCGATCATCGCCATCCCGGTCTCCTTCTTCCTCAACTGGCTCACGGGGCTCCTCATCGGCCTCCCCGTCGGCCTGCTTGCCATGACGTACTGGTTCAGCCGTCGCGCCATGAACGCCGCCTACTCGCAGATCGAAGGGCAGTCGGGTGCTGCAGTCGCGGTGATCCAGCAGATGCGCGGCAACTGGAGCATCACCCCCGCCGTCGCCGTGACCAAGAACTCCGACATCGTCTCGCGCGTCGTCGGCCGGCCCGGCGTGATCCTCGTGGGCGAGGGTCCGCGCCAGCGGGTCACGCACCTGCTCGCCAATGAGCGCAAGAAGACTGCGCGGTGGCTGCCCGAGGTGCCGATCTACGAGATCCAGGTGGGCACGGAGGGGGATCAAATCTCGGTGGCTAAGGTGCAGCGCGAGTTGACGAAGCTGCCGAGGGCGCTGCGCCCCGCTGAGGTCAACGACGTACGCCGTCGCCTCGATGCGCTGAGCGCCAAGGACACCCCCGTGCCGATCCCCAAGGGCCCGCTACCGAAGGGCGGCAAGATCCCGAAGTCAATGCGGGGCTGAAGGCACCGCACATCAGCCAATGCGGGGCTGAAGGCACCGCCCTACCGGGACATCCCGACGCTGGTGCGCATGACGACGCGGGAGCCCACCGCGAGATCCTGCAGGCCGCGCCGCTGGGAGTCGTAGACAAGCGCGGGGATGACGATGCAGATGAGGGCCGTGCGCACGATGATGCGCCACAGCGGGAGCCGCCCGCCGTTCTCCGAGACGACGGCGATGCCCACGATGCGCTGCCCGAAGCTTGAGCCGGTGAGCCACGTGAGCAGGATGATCTCCAGCGCGAAGATCGCCAGGGTGGCGAGCGCGTAGTCGCCGCTGCCGTACGTCGTCCCCGGGATGAGCCGGGCTAGGACGAGTGCGGCACCCCAGTCAAGGATGATGGCGAGCACGCGGCGCCCGAGACCTGCGGTGACACCGGGGCCCGCGGGAGACTTTGCGGTGCCCTCGGCCATGCCCCCACGCTAGGCGCTCCGCGCCGCACCGGCACCCTCGGGCCGGACGTAACACGGGCGAAACACGGAGTACACCGTCGGGAAATCCCACCCGCCTAGCGTCCGGGACGACGGCAACCGCCGTTGGGGAGTGGTCGCGATATCCACTCCGAGGCGATCGATGTCGCGGGTGACCGCGCAGGAGGTGTCATGTTCAGCAACGCAGACGAGGTCAAGAGGTTCATGAAGGACCAGGACGTCGAGTTCGTCGATGTCCGCTTCATCGACCTCCCCGGAGTCATGCAGCACTTCAACGTACCGGCAGCGACGTACGTCGATGCCTTCACCGACGGGCTGATGTTCGACGGATCATCGATCCGCGGCTTCCAGGCGATCCACGAGTCGGACATGAAGCTCATGCCAGACCCCACCAGCGCCTTCGTCGACCCGTTCCGTGCCGCGAAGACCCTCGTCATCAACCACTCGATCCTCGACCCCTTCACCGACGAGCCCTACAGCCGCGACCCGCGTGGCATCGCGGCCAAGGCGGAGGCCTACCTGAAGTCCACCGGCATCGCCGACACGGTCTACTTCGGCCCCGAGGCGGAGTTCTACATCTTCGACGACGTTCGCTTCGAGACCCGCCAGAACGCCGGCTACTACTACCTCGACTCCATCGAGGGAGCGTGGAACACCGGTCGCGAGGAGGACGGCGGCAATCTCGGCTACAAGACCCGCTACAAGGGCGGCTACTTCCCCGTGCCCCCGGTCGACCACTTCGCGGATCTGCGCGATGAGATGGTGCAGGCCCTCACGCAGGTAGGACTCACTGTGGAGCGCGCTCACCACGAGGTCGGCACCGGCGGTCAGGCAGAGATCAACTACCGCTTCAACAGCCTGCAGAAGGCCGCCGACGAGGTGATGCTCTTCAAGTACATCATCAAGAACGTCGCCTGGGTCAACGGCAAGTCCGTGACCTTCATGCCGAAGCCGCTCTTCGGCGACAACGGCTCGGGTATGCACTGCCACCAGTCGCTGTGGAAGAACGGCGAGCCGCTCTTCTACGACGAGCGTGGATACGGCGGCCTGTCGGACATGGCCCGCTGGTACATCGGTGGCCTGCTCAAGCACGCACCCTCGCTGCTCGCCTTCACCAACCCCACCGTGAACTCCTACCACCGCCTGGTCCCCGGCTTCGAGGCTCCCGTCAATCTCGTCTACTCAGCGCGCAACCGCTCGGCCTGCATCCGCATCCCCGTGACGGGCACGAGCCCGAAGGCCAAGCGCATCGAGTTCCGCGTGCCGGATCCCTCGAGCAACCCCTACCTGGCCTTCTCCGCCATGCTGCTCGCGGGCCTCGACGGCGTCAAGAACAAGATCGAGCCACCGGCCCCGGTCGACAAGGACCTCTACGAGTTGCCGCCGGAGGAGCTGGCCGACATCGCGCAGGTGCCTGGCTCCCTCCCCGAGGTGCTCGACGCACTCGAGGCCGACAATGAGTACCTCCAGGCGGGCGGTGTCTTTCCCGCGGACCTCATCGAGACCTGGGTCGACTACAAGCGGGCCTACGAAGTTGATCCCATCCGCCTGCGCCCGCACCCTCACGAGTTCGAGTTGTACTACGACATCTGATCGCACAGACCTCGCGCCGCATCGCCTCGCGCGCAGGAGCAGAGGGTGGCCGCTCGCGGCCACCCTCTGTCTGTTTGGCGACCTGTCTGTGTGGCGAGCTGCCCCCGCCCCGTGTCGGGTCCGGACCGACACGAGGGCACTGGATAGGGTTGTCCGGTGGCTGACCGGCTTATCGTCCACATCGGACCCCGTAAGACCGGGACGACGTATCTCCAGCGCGTCCTCCAGCAACTCGCCCCCTCGCTCCAGACCCATGGTGTGCTCTACCCCGTCGACTACCGGGGCAAGGAGGACTACAACCATGTGGGCGCCATCTCCGACCTCACGCACAACGAGGAGAGCAAGGAGTCCAATCGCTGGACCGGCAAGGACGGCTCCGGCTGGTCCGGTCTGGCGACAGCCGTCGCGTCGTGGAAGGGCACGGCGATCATCTCCGCGGAGATGATCGGCGGTCTGCGGCCGCCCGCTGCCCAGCGCATGCTCGACGGGCTCGACTTCGACTCGGTCGACATCGTCATCACCATGCGTGACCTCGGTCGGATCCTGCCCTCATCGTGGCAGCAGCACGTGCGCAACACCCACACGCAGAGCTTCCGCCGCTATCTTGAACGCCGGGTGCGCGAGCGCGGGGACCTCCCGCCGACTCAGATGCAGGCGGAGTGGGACACCGAACGCCACCAGACCTTCTGGCGCTCCTACGCCTACGGTGCGCTCGTGCGTCGCTGGCAGTCGCTTGTGGGCCCGGATCGGGTCACCGTCGTCACCCTGCCACCACCGGGAGCCCCCTCCCACTTGCTCTGGGATCGATTCCGCGCCGCGCTCGATGTCGAGGCCCTCCCGGAGACAGCGCCCAAGCTCCCGGCCTTCATCGCCAATGTCGGGTCCACCCGAGCCGAGGCGACCTTCCTGCACGCGCTCAATGTCGAGGCGAAGCGTCGTGGCTGGAATCGCAAGACGGCCAACGAGTTGCAGCAGCGACTGCTCTCCAGCGGCTTCCTCGAAAGGTCCGAAAGGGGTGGGCCCCTCCTCCTCCCTCGCGCCTTTCTCACCCGCGTGCGCACCTGGGCCGACGTCGACATCGACGACATGGCCACTACGGGAGTCGTGGTTCACGGCGATGTCGATGACCTGCGCATCCTGGACTCGTCCGCATCGCACGGGCGCGTGCCGACCGATCAGATCGCCTCAGCGGGCGCCTTCGCTACCGCCAATGCCATGGACTACGAGGCGGAACTCATCCGGCGCCGCCTCGCGCGCGAGGGTGCGCTCAGCCTTCCCGGACGCCTCGTTCGTCGAATTCGGGGACGTCTGCGGGGCGATCAGACCTGAGCCTGCGCGCGGCCACAACGGCAATGACGATGCCGATCAGCGCGACAGCACCCCAGAAGAGGTTCAGGGCGAACTGCGGCCACGCCACCTTGTAGAGGGAGTACGCGGCCAAGCCGATGGCACCGACGAGATTGAGGACGTGGTACGTCGGACTGCGCGCATCGAGTTTGCGCGTGGCCACGAGCGCGTAGGCACCGACGAGGAGCACCGTGCAGGTCCAGCCGATGACTTCCCAGAGAGTCGACATGTCCACACCCTAGGGCTCGACGGTCCGCGCCGACTCGCGACACAGCTCCCAGAGACCCTCGACATCGGAGCGCTCCGTCGACTCAGCCCCGATCGAAAGTCGCACGACCCAGCGGCCCTCGATGAGCGCCGGGGTCACGAAGGCCCTTCCCGAGGCATTGAGCCGCTCCGCCCAGGCCTGCTGGTGGGCACCGGCATCAGCCGGCGCCATCCCGACCGGGATATGGCGCACGCACACCGTCTGCAGCGCCACCGGAGCGCACACCTCCCAGCCGGGCTCGGCCGTGACCTGGTCTGCAAGCCACCGGGCGTTCACCAGGTCCCGGCGCAGCCGGGCACGGATGGCGTCTGCGCCCGCGAGTCGCAGGTGGAACCACAGCTTGAGGGCGCGGAACCTGCGTCCCAGGGGGATGCCCCAGTCCTTGAACTGAGTCACCTCACCGTCACTGGATGACCGGAGGTAGGACGGGTTGGTCGAGAAGACTCGGACGAGGAGCTCGACGTCGCGGACGTAGAGAAGGGAGCAATCCAGGATCGTCCCCATCCACTTATGCGGATTCCACCCGAAGGAATCGGCACCCTCGAGACCAGCGAAGAGCGGCCGGCACTCCGGCAGCATCAAGGCCGCGCCCGCCATGGCGGCATCCACGTGCACCCACGCGCCGTACCCGCGGGCGATGGACACGATCTCCTCGAGGGGGTCGAAGGCCGTGGTCCCGGTCGTGCCCATCGAGGCCACGACGGCGGCCGGACGCCGACCCGCCGCGACATCCGCGGCCATGGCCGCGCGCAAGGCCTGCGGATCCATGGCCAGGGTCGCCGCATCCACCGGGACGAGACGGAGGTTGTGGCGGCCGAAGCCGGCGAGCAGGACGGCCTTGGACACCGAGGAGTGCGCCTGGGTGGACGCGTAGACGACGAGGGGTTCCGCCTGCTCCTGGAGGCCGCCGCGGTCCTCGGAGAAATCCGTGGCACGCTCCCGGGCCACGAGCAGGGCCACCAGGCATGCGGTCGAGGCCGTGTCGTGGATGCTGCCGTGCCACGCGTCGGAGAGGCCGCAGAGTTCGCGGAGCCAGTCGGACACGACCTCTTCCATCTCCGTGAGCGCGGGCGCGGACTGCCACGTGATGCCCAGCGCGCCGAGGCCACTGGCCGCGAAGTCGCCCAGCACGGACTCCAGCGCTGCATTGGCCGGGAACCACGCGTAGTAGCCGGGACTCTGCGTCTGCGTCACACCGGGTACGACGACGTCGGTGAGGTCATCGAGGAGGCGAGCGAGTGGCTCCGGGGTCTCGGGAGGGGGTCCGTCGAGCCCGTCGCGCACCCAACCGGGCGCGACTTCGCTGCGCACGGGTCGCGACGGGATGCTCGCGCGGTAGTCGGCGATCCAATCCACGAGCTCGTGGGCTGCGGCGCGGAACTCCTCTGGGGTCACGACCACACCCTAGGCATCACTCGTAGAAGACTCGCTCCACGACCCCGCGTGCGCGACGCGTCGTACGCCGATACGCCTCGAGCAGGTCCGCCGGCGGCTGATAGCCCAGCAGGTGGGCTACGGCGACGAGCCCCGGGCCCGATGTGGGGACTGAGTCGGATGCGCGGCCCGAGGTGAGGGCAATCGCATTGCGCATGCGCGTGGCGAGCAGCCACGACTCCGTGAGCATCGCGGCGTCGGCCTGATCGAGCAGGCCCGCCTCGACAGCAGCGGCGAGGGCCCCGAGTGTCGAGGTCGTCCGCAACGTCGCCACCTCAGCCGCGTGTCGCAACTGCAGGAGCTGGGCGACCCACTCGACGTCGGCAAGGCCGCCGCGACCCTGCTTGAGATGCATGCTGGGATCGGCACCGCGCGGCAGTCGTTCCGATTCCATCCGGGCCTTCAGCCGACGCATCTCACGCGTATCGACT
>JAULZJ010000017.1:0-5364 GCA_032117435.1 Candidatus Nanopelagicales bacterium
CGTCGGCAGTCCGGCCGCCACCGAGATGCCCGCGACCTGCACCGTCCCCTCATCCGGATCCTCGAGGAAGTTGATGCATCGCAGGAAGGTGCTCTTGCCTGAGCCGGAGCGGCCGAAGACGACGACAACCTCCCCCGCATCGATCTGCATGTCGATGCCCTTGAGGACCTCTAGGTCCCCGAAGCGCTTATGGAGTCCACTCACGCTGACGACGGAGGACGTCATCCGGCCTTCACCGCCGTCCGCACATAGCCCTTGCTCATGCGTGTCTCGAGCTTGCGCTGGAAGAAGGAAAAGATCCCGGTCAAGCCCCAGTAGACGAGCGCCGCGACGATGAGGGCTTCAAGGTTGCGGAAGTCCGCCTTGCCGGTGAGCTGGGCCATGCGGAATGGATCGGCCCACAGCAGGGTGGTGCCAAGCAGACCGATCAGCGCGGTGTCCTTGATCATGGCGATGAACTCGTTGCCTGTGGGTGGGATCACGATGCGCATGGCCTGCGGCAGGATCACCCGGCGCATGCGCTGCCCGTATGACATCCCGAGAGCGTCTGCCGCCTCGGTCTGCCCGTGAGGCACGGCCTCGATGCCGGACCGGAAGATCTCCGTCATGTAGGCGCCGTAGTTGAAGGCGATGCCCACGACACCTGCGACCTGCGCCGGCCAGATGAACCAGGAGGCGTAGGGCTCAGGCATCAGGCCGATGGCCAACTGGGGCAGAGCGAGATACCAGAGGAAAAGTTGCACGATGAGCGGGGTGCCGCGGAAAAAGGACGTGTAGAACCCGCTGACACCGTAGGCGATGGGGTTCTTCGAGATCCGGCCAAGGGCCCCGAGGATGGCCAGGATGGAGGCCCCTGTGATCGCGATCAGCGAGAAGAGAATCGTCACCCACACGCCGCGGATGATGGCTGGCGCCTTCTCAACCATCCAGGCAACGTCGAAACCACTGCGGAAGAAGGCGAACGCGAGCAGGCCGAAGATGACGGCCCACACGACCGCGACCTTCACCCTGAACGGCACAGCGAGGCTCGCCGCCTCGACAGACTCCGCGAGGCCGTGCCGCTGACGCGGCACGGCCTCGCGGGTCGTCGGATCGGTCACCGGCAAATCAGGCGCTAGGAGCCTTGGTGATGTCGACGCCGTACCACTTCATCGACAGTTCACTCAGGGTCCCGTCGGCGTGCATCTCGGAGATGATGCGGTCGAGCTCGACCACCAGGCTATCCACCGGAAGCGACGAGCTCTTGTCCACTGCGACAGAACAGGGCTCAGGGAAGATCGGACCACCTAGGAGACGGATCTCCTTACCCTTCTTGATGGCCTCCTCGATCGTCGACGTCGCTGACATGACAGCGTCGACTCGGCCCAGCTTCAGATCCTGCAGCGCCGTGGAGTCGGTGTCGTAGGTGACGATCTCGGCGTCCTCCGGGACGAGGAACTCGAAGTCGAATCCGGGGATCACCAGGGTGCGGTTCAGATAGAACTCGTAGGTGCAGGCACCGCAGACGCCGATTCGCTTGCCGGAGAGCTGATCGATCGACTCAATGTCGCTATCCGCCTGTACTGCGAGACCAGCGAGCGTGAAGTAGTAGGGCTCGGTGAAGTCCAGCACCTTGGCGCGCTCCTCGGTGATCGACATGGAGCCGACAGAGACATCCCAACGGTCGTTCCAGCTGCCCGCGGTGATGACATCCCAGCTGGGTGTCTCCCACTGCGTCACCACGCCCATGCGCGCGGCGATCTCGTTTGCCACATCGATGTCGAAGCCCTGCCACTCCCCGGTCGCCTCGTCGTAGGACGACTGCGGCGGGTATGCGGGGTCGGTCGAGACACGCAAGACTCCGGTCTCGAGGATCTGGCCGAGCAGTCCATCGGCCACGGGAGCCGCCTCGCTGGACTCCGCTGGCGCGGCCGATGTCGCCGCCGAGGACTCGGCAGGAGCAGCGGAGCTGCTGGTGGTGGAACTGCCTCCCCCGCCGCAGGCGACGAGAAGGACGGAGCTGGCCGCGAGGGCACCGAGGGCGATCAGGCCCCTCGGGGTGCGGCGGGTGGTGGTGCGCATGGGACTCCTCACGTTGACGTGTGGTCCACATTGTGTCCAGACAGCCCAGGGAGCGGGGCGAAATCCGCAGATCGTCTCCGGGGAGTGGGTCCGGGGGTCCCTTCAGGCCGTACGGACCCGAACGATTTGATAGGGGTGTGACCGAGGTACCCCCCGCCCCCTACGCCGACGCCCTCCACCGCAATGCAGCAGGTGATTGGACGCGGCTCGGCGTCCCGGGGCATCAGGACCAGCCGGAGCACCACCGGGCCCTCGCGTCGCTCGCCGGCGCGGAGGTCCTCGCCATGGACATCCCGATGTTCACCGAGGGTGTGGACCTGCCGGAGCCGGGATCTTCTGAGCCCAGCCCGCTGCAACAAGCGATGGCACTCGCGGCCGAGGCCTGGGGAGCGCGGCGCACGTGGTTCCTCACCAACGGTGCGTCCCAAGGCAACCACGTCGCATGCCTCGCTCTGCGCGCCCTGGGCAGCACCACGGTGGTGCAGCGCTCGGTGCACACCTCGGTCATTGACGGAGCCATCCTCGCTGGCCTGCGTCTGGAGTTCGTACTTCCCTCGATCGATCCTGCGCTCGGTATCGCACACGGCGTCACGGCAATGGATCTCGATGCGCAACTCTCCGCACACCCGGATGCTGTCGCGGCGTACGTCGTCACGCCCTCCTATTTCGGTGCCTGCGCCGATGTCGTGGCCCTCGCGAAGGTCGCTCACGATCGCGGCATCCCGCTCGTCGTCGACGAGGCCTGGGGCAGCCACTTCGGCTTCCACCCCGAGCTCCCCCGCTCGGCACTCCAGAGCGGCGCCGACCTGGTGATCTCGAGCACGCACAAGCTCGGCGGGAGCCTCACGCAATCCGCCATGCTGCACCTTGCCGACGGGCCCTACGCCGATCTGCTCGAGCCCCTCATCGACCGGGCCATGACCACCATGCAGACCACGAGCCCCTCCGCGCTGCTCTTCGCCTCGCTCGACCTCGCACGGCGTGACCTGCAGCTCAATGGCATCGAGGGAATCGGTGCGAGCATCGCCGACCTCGAGCGCGCTCGGGCACTGCTCAGCGAACGCGGTCGCTTCGTGGATCCTGATCCCTCCATCCACGCAGCACCAGATGTCATCGCCCTCGATCCGCTGCGCATCGTCGTCGACACTCGCTCGGGAGGCACACCCGGCTACGTCGCGCGGCGACTGCTGGAGGAGCGCACCCTGATCCACGTCGAGATGGCGACAGACTCCTGCATCGTCGGTCTCGTGGGCGCGGGCAGCCGACTCGACGTCGACCGCTTCATCGCGGCCCTGCACGACATGCCGGAGATGGATCTCGGCCAGCATCCCGCCATCCACCTGCCGCCCCTCAGCACGCGGGCCATGGACCTACGCGAGGCCTACTTCAGCCCGACCGAGTCAGTGCCCGCGGCCCAAGCAGTGGGTCGCATCTCGGCGGACTCGCTCGCCGCCTATCCGCCCGGGGTGCCCAACATCCTCCCCGGCGAGATCCTCACCGAACCCATCGTCGAGTTTCTCCGCTCAACTGCAGCCTCGCCTTACGGCTGGGTGCGGGGCAGCCTGGATCCTGCCGTGGATCGCATGCGCGTCATCGCGGAATAGCAGCGACGGACCTCACCAGTTCGACGTACGCCGACATCCCCCATTCGAATGCCACGTCATCGACGTCGGCGCGATCCGCTGCTTCGAGCGCACGTGCCAGACAGGGGTGATGGAGCACGTAGTCATCGGACACGCCCGTGAACGCAGCCTCGAATGGCTCGACCGCTGAGCCCAGCACGAGATTGTCGAAGAGCGCCATGAGGGGCATGACATGAACCTGCGGGACACCGCACCGAGTGAGGAATGATGCGATCGCCTCGTAGACCCGCAGAGCATGATCGCGATTGACACTCCGCGACACGATGATGGATGCAGCGACGCGGTGGGATCGATACGCACACCTGTAGCGCCACCCCAGCTCGGCAAGATCCGCTAGATCGACGGAACCCTCCACGACAGAGACGTCAATGGTCGAGTTGATGCGGGCGTGCACGAGGTCGTGGATCTCGTCCATCCCGCTCACGTGCGCATAGAGGGAAGGCGCCTGCACACCGAGACGCGCAGCCAGGCTCCGCATCGTGAGGACTGTCTCGTCGGGGCCTTCGTCGAGGAGAGCCAGGGCTTCCGCAGCGATCCGCTCCTGGGTGACGGCCGCGCGCGTCGGGACTGCCGTCACGGGCAACTCCCCACCAAGATCACGGTGTCATCACAGCCTTCCGCTGGTGACCTAACGCCGTTAGTCTGCGCTCAGTCAAGGGCCGGGTCAACCCCGGTAGTCAAGGAGGAGCGGTGTCCACTGAGGCCGTCCCGGCGCTGCGCGTGCAAGGGGTGAGCAAGGCCTTCGCTACGCCCGAGGGCGGCGAGGTCAGGGCCCTCGACGACGTCAGCCTGGACGTTTCAGACGGATCCTTCATGGTCTTGCTCGGACCGTCCGGCTGTGGCAAGACCACTCTGCTGAGGTGCATCGCTGGACTCGAGTCGCCCGATACCGGCGAGATCGAGCTGCGGGGAGAACGCATCGACGCCGTCCCCGTCTGGAAGCGACGGGTCAACACGGTCTTCCAGTCATACGCACTCTTCCCGCACATGACGGTCGCGCAGAACATCGCGTTCGGACTCCAGATGGACCGACTGCCCAAGGATGAGATCGCCCGCAAGGTGGAGCGCTCCCTCGAGCTGGTGCGGCTCACAGGCCTCGGTGGTCGCCGACCCCAGCAGCTCTCAGGCGGACAGCAGCAGCGCGTCGCCCTCGCGCGCGCCCTAGCCAAGGAGCCGGAGGTCCTCCTCCTCGACGAGCCTCTCTCGGCCCTCGACCTGAAGCTGCGCCGCGGCATGCAGCTCGAACTGAAGCGGCTCCAGCAGGAGACGCACATCACCTTCATCCTCGTCACGCACGACCAGGACGAAGCCATGTCGATGGGCGACCAGGTGGCGGTCTTCAACGAGGGCCGGATCGTGCAGGTGGGGGCGCCCCGTGAGGTCTACCTACGTCCTCGGACTCGATTCGTGGCCGACTTCATCGGCGAGGCCAACATCCTGGAACTTGCCGTCGAGTCCCACTCCGCAACGCTCGCGGGCTGGGGTCCGATCCCGGCAGATGCATGGGCCGCTGACTCGCCCGCTGTCGCGGCTGACGCCGGCATCGCGGCCGTGCGTCCCGAAGACGTGCTCATCTCGGCTGACGGGCAGGGTCGCTTCGACATCATCGACGCGACCTTCATCGGCGGCGACCTGCACGCCGTCGTCCAGGTCGGTGACA
>JAULZJ010000018.1:0-9139 GCA_032117435.1 Candidatus Nanopelagicales bacterium
CGAAGCAGTCGGAAAGCTCCTCACCCGAGGCCACTGCCCAGTCGGACCAGGCCTTCTCCCAATCCACCGGTCCGGTGACGGGAAGGGTCGGTTCGGCTCTGGCGCTGCACCCCGACACCTTCGGCCCGCTCAGGCCAATTCCACGCGGATCCCACATGACGAAGTCGAAGCGGTCGCGCACCTGCCTGGGCAATTCCGAGTGCACAGCCTCGCCGATTTCGATGCCGGAGCCGCCGGGACCACCGGGATTGAAGGTGAAGCCCCCACCACCGCGCGCCGACGGGATCACGCGAAGCGCGATCGTGGTGGTGCGGCCGTCATCGGGTGTCTGCCAGTCCAGCGGCACCGTCAGCTCCGCGCACTTCGTGTTCGCGGGTTTCACCTCCGCCGGGCAGGCGACGTAGCCCAGCGTGGGAGTGAACGCCGCATCGACCGCGGGCGCCGCGGTAGCGCCTGCGGGCATCAGCCCCAGCCCCAAAGCCGCGGCACACACGAGCGAGGGAACTACGAGCGAACGACGGGAGGTCACATCCGACCCTTTCCTGGCATGGGAGCAGGAAAGGCATCCCCGCTGGGCGGGACACTAGCGGCGACGAGACGTCGCGTCAGCCCATCGCGGGTCCTGGTCCAGATCCGGACCATCCTGTCCTGCGCCCGAAATCGACGTGAAGCGGTCCGTTAGCGTCGTTTTCGGGCGCTGCAGACGGCGTGAGCTATTCCGGCGCTACCGGGCGGGGATGATGACCGTGTTTGACTTCGTCTCACCGTGAGCGATGTAGACGGACGCCCTCTTGCTGGTCTTGCGGGACCACGTGAAGGTGCCGTCGGCAGCGGGCGTGATGACCGCCGTGCCCTCCGAATATGAACTTTGGCCGGGGAAGCGAATCCACGGTCGCAGCGTCTTGCCGGCCAAGCCGGTGGCGGTGCCAGTGACCGTGATGCGCTGGCCGTCACGGGTACCGGTGATCGTGATCGACGGCTTCGGTGGGCTGTACGTGAAACTGCCGGCCGACGCCGTGAGGCCGCCCTTGAAAGTGACCGTCACCGGCACGGTGCCCGTCCCCGCGGGCACCGTGAGGTTCCAGGCGTCACCGACGTCGGCAGCCAGGCCGGTGGCGCGCCTGCCGCCGAAGGACACCGACGTAATAGTGGCGTCATCCACGTCGTAGGCCACCTGCGGGACGTCCAGGGCTACCGTCACCGTGCTCCCAGCCCGTCCAGCGGTCGATCCGAGCGATGGGGATACGCGCCCGATAACAGACACGGAGTCGGCGCGGCTGTTGGTGACGTAGACCAATCCCGCATGAGTCCCGGAGCCGTCGACCGCGACTCCCCGGAGCCCAGAACCCACGGTGATCGTGTCATCCCACGTGTTGGTGCGTCCGTTGATCACCGACACGGTGCCGGAGTTGTTGGCGACGTAGACGGTGTCGTCCACCTGGTCCACAGCGAGGCCCCGGGGGTCGTACTGTCCCGCCGCGGTGATCGTCCCATCCCACGTGTTGGTCCGTCCGTTGATCACCGACACGGTGCCGGAGTCGTTGGCGACGTAGACGGTGTCATCAGCCTGGTTGACAGCCACATACAAGGGGTCGTACTCCGCCGCCACAGTGATCGACGTCATGTCGTTGATGTCGCGGCCGTTGATGACGCTCATGGTGCCAAGGGCGTTCTCGATCAGGTAGACGGTGTCGTCCACCTGGTTGACGGCAACGCCCTGGAAAAACCCGCTGAAGGTCGTATCAAAATCCCACGTGTTGGTGCGGCCGTCGATCACCACATTGGTGTTGGCAAAGAACTCAGTGACGTAGACGGTGTCGTCCATCTGGTTGACGGCAATATCCACGGGTCCGTAAGAGAGACCGTCGGAGATCGTGTCCTCTACCGTGCCGATCCGGCCGTTCATCACCACCACGGTTTGGGCGAAGCCGAATCCATCATCAGGCCCCTGCGCGGCCACGTAGACGGTGTCGTCGAGGTCATTGACGGCCACGCTGCTGGGAGCCCCGTAGTCCACAAGACTGATCGTGTCGGCCACCGTGCCGGTAACGCCGTTGATCACCGACACGTCCTTGCTGTCCGTGTTGGTGACGTAAACGGTGTCGTCGACGTCATTGATGGCCACACCCACCGGGCCATCCCCCACGGTGATCGTCTTGATGACCGCCAGGGTGCTGGTCGCGGCGACTGACCTAGGCTCCACGGGAGGCGCTGCAGACCCAGCGGCCGACGGCACCAGGGCAACCGCGGGCACCAGGCAGCCGGCAATCACGACAATTCGGATCCGCTCCATGGCCTGTCCTCTGGGAGAGCCAAGTCGCGGACCCCCGTCGCCTGCTGCGACCCCCACGCTCGGGTGCCCGTCACGCTACACATCCCTGCAGGCCGCTTGCTGGCATTCGGCCCAACGAGCGGACGTGGACATGCAGTCGCCCTAGAGCAGCCCGGATCTCACAGGAAAGGAGCCCGAGGCGTATGCCTGGAGCTCCCTTCCTGTGGTGGTATGTGGAGGTGCCGGGAATCGAACCCGGGTCCGTTCAGATCCAGTCAGGTCTTCTACGTGCGTAGCCGTGCTGTCGCTACTCGGCCTCCGCGCTTTGTACGGCACCGCGCGGTAGCGGCCCAGTCACTGTTTGGCTTTCCGCACTCCCCCGTGACCGGGGAGATTGGTGAGTCTCCTAGATGACGTCAGGATCCGGGTCGGAGACTTCCCGGGCTGACGGAGTCGCTACTCGCCTCAGGCGGCGAGTGCGAACTCGGACTGCGTCTTTTTGGCAGTTATTTGGTTACCGGCATCGTTAACGAGATAAGCCGATGTCCTCGGCACGCTTCCCCTGATCTAGAACTCTGATCGTCGAAACCTGTCACCCCCCCTGTTCAGTTGTCCCCCCATAGTACGCCGCTCCAGGACCCAGCCATTCTCCCGGATTCAGGGGATTCGGTGGGAATGGGGGAATGCGCCGCCGTTCTCGTTGATCTGCCGGTTGGGGGGTGGATCCGCCGGGGTGTGGTGGTTAGTTGTTGGCTGTTGGGGTGCGTGGTCTACCCAGGGTGAGCCACGCTCCGGCGAGGAATGCCAGGGCGATGAGCACGGGGGTGCCGTATACGAGGGCGTAGGCGGCGATTTCACTGGCGGCGTCTGTTGTGAGTGCGATGGCGAAGATGACGGGGATGGTCGGGATGGCGCCGATGGCGATGATCCAGGCGGGGATGGCGCCCTTGACTGGGCCGCGCTGTCGGGTGCGTCCGGCTCCGAGAAGGATGATGCCGCCTATCCAGGCGGGGGTGATCACGATGAAGGCGAAGAGCCAGTATGGGAAAACCATCCCGGCTGCGCCGCCATCCATGCTGAAGGCCCCGATGATCCAGACGATGAGGGCGATGGCGGGGATCAGGTAGAGGCCCGTGACTATGCTGCCGGCGATGACGAGGCCGCGGCCGGGCCGGGGTTGAGTTTCGGTGCTGGGCTCCGTCATGGGGCGCTCCTTAGGAGGTGGCCGTTGGTTCATGTTCCCGTGGGGGCCCTGACAGGTTAGTGAGGGTTGTTTCTCACTTTGGTTGGTGGGGTTGATGCCTTGGCTTACGCCGGCGCCGGGATGACCTGGACGCGGTCTGGAGTCACCACATAGGCAGCGTCGGGTGACGCCGCAAGTGAGGCAGCCTCGTCGACCGATCCGACGGCCTTCCACGCGACTCCGTCCTCGGTCGCCAGAAGCGACCCGTCAGGCCGCAGGACCCACAGCAGGCTGCCATCCGTCGCCGCAGTCACGAACACTCCAGCCGCATCGGGCACCGCCTGAGGCGCAGCGTCGCCCAGCCTCCAGGTCGCCAGGGACGAGCCATCGGCGATCCACAGCCGGCCGTCGAACCACGCGAGAGAGGTGGCCTCCGCCTGCGCGATCGTCGACCAGGTGGCACCCCCATCTGCTGAGTAGAGGAGTTCGCCCACCGTCGCTGAACCTGCGATCTGGCCGCCGTCGATCGCGAGTGCGTGGAAGTCGACCTCCCCCGTGAGCGACACGGTCTCCCAGGTCTCGGCACCGTCAGTGCTGCGGAGCAGCCCGACGGGGTCGGGTAGCAAAGAACCCACGCCAGGGTGACCACTGGCGACCAGGAGCTCCGCCGATCCGGCGAGGCCCATAAAGTCGTCGCGCGAGTCACCCAAGCTACTCACCGTCCCCGTCTCCGGGTCGATCGAGGCAACACCCGTATGAGTGCCGATGAGCAGTGCGCCGTCGACGTAGACGGCTGCATGGACGTGATCAAGTGGAGTGGACAGGGAAACGACAGAGGGGGATGCCGAAGCATCCCCCTCCGCTGCTGTCCCCGAGCCGTCCAGGAATGCCTGGAGCTGGGCTATCTCCTCCGCTTGGGTGGCGATGATCTCCGCCGCGAGTGCCGCTACGCGCGGATCCTTGGAGTCGACCACGTCCTCAGCCATGTCGATCGCGCCCTCGTGATGCTCGATCATGAACTGCGCGAAGAGGCGATCGAACTCGGGCCCGCTGGAATCAGCGAGTTGCTGCATCTGCTCGTCGGTGAGCATGCCGGACATGCCGTGGCCGCCGTGCTCACCCATGGCGTCCATGCCCGACATGACGGGGATGCCCCACTCCTCGAGCCATGCGGTCATCTGGTCGATCTCGGGCTGCTGGGCAGCCTTGATCTCAGCGGCCAGCTCCTTGATCTCCGGGCTGGATGCGCGGGTCTCGGCAAGTGTGGACATCTCCACTGCCTGCTCATGGTGGGGGATCATCATCTGGGCGAACATCGCGTCCGCAGCCGAGGCACCGGAGGTGCCTGACGGCGTAGCCATGTCGGCCATGTCGTGCGAGCCACCACAGCCGGCGAGGAGCATGCTGACAGCTGCCGCGGCGACGATCAATCGGGTACGTCGAATCATTCCTGCTTTCCTTTCGTGTGTCGGTGTGTGATCAATCGGCGTGAAGCCGATCGATCACGTCCGCGACACAGAAAGACTGGCGAGATCAGGAGGCTTAGGAGCGCACGCGGATACCTGCGGCGGGGGCATGCTGAAGCGCAGAGCCTGCCATCTCCGCAGGCGCACCAGGATTTGCGGCAGCACAAGTCCGACGACCATGAGCAGGATGGCCAGGCAGGTAGCGGCCGCTCCGACGAGCCCAGCCGGAGCACCGTCGGACCCGTCGTCTGGAGCAGGGAGAGGTGCATCGTCGGCAGCGACGTGTGACGCATGACCGGCCACCGCATCCATGGACAGGACAGCGATGTGGTCATTGTGGGTCGCCCCGTGATGACAGGCCGCGACCACGAGGTGGTGCATGCCGACCAGGCCCAGGACTACCAGGGCGATGACCCCGACCACAAGCGAACGAGCCGGCATGCCGCCCATTATGTATCAGGGCGAGCATGCCGGCTCGTTCAGGCGCTGGCGACCTAGCTGAGCGGCAGGGCCGGGACTCCGCTGGACGACGGGCCAGTGAGCATGGCCGCCTGGTAGAACGGCGGCGTCCATCCACCACTGGTAGCGCTCGGCGAGCGGTACTGGTTGTTGAGTAGGAGAGCGAACGTGTCCTGAGTACAGACGAAAATATCGGACCTGATCCACTTGGGGGCCGACCCGGGATTCACCATATTCGTCGTGCAAGCCGGCGCATTGCTTGACGTCGGCGCGGTCGTGCTGGCCAGGTTCCACGCATTTCGCGCGAGCGGCGCAAATCCTGAGCATGTGCCGGTGTACGGGGCTGCTACTGGGGCGGCGATTTGCCAATCAAACTTCACCGAGTTGGTCGAGGACCACGGCCAACCCGGGCAACTCCCGACAGGTCCGGTCGTGTTGGAGGTCCACGGCTGATTGGTGTACTTGCTGAAGAACCACTCCACCTGAGTGTTCGTCGCAAGGTTGGACCAGTTCACCCCGAACGATGTTCCGCCTACGCCTCGGAACCCCATGGCCCCCAGAGCGTTTGCGTAAGTCTGCCCAGACGCCAGCGGGAGATCTGTGAGGAGAGTGAGCATCTCCGTGGACGTTGGCATCCCGAAGTCTGCCTGGGTGTACCCCTTGAGCAGGGGAATGGGTTGAGCACCAGCCGGGTAATAGGCGTACCACATCGCGCCACGAAGGGCCTGCAGCATGTACCCATACATGTTCGCCTGTGTGTTGTAGCCCTTGGCGAAGTCAAATACGGGGTTGTACGGGTTGCTGCCATCATCGGAGGGGTAGAGGGGGAAGTACGTCGAGTTGTACGTCGTGCCAGAGACATCAACCGGGTAGCCCCACCAGACATAGTTGTTTCGTGGATCGGCGACGCTGCCGGCTGGCGTGACCGTTACCTTCCCAGCAACTTGGTTTTGCACAGAAGCCGTGAATAGTCCTGACTGCAAGGTGTTGCATGCGCTGCTTGTATTGATCGCGGTATTGGCGGGGAAAGAGCCCGACACGGTCAGGTTGGGACATGCCACCGTGTCACCTGTCGTGACAGCGTATTCAAACATCTGCCAGGCCGCGTACATGGCGTAGCCGATGTCCATCAACTGACCGAGCTGCCCCATTTGATCGAAGGCCTGCTTCAGGAGCTCTTGCTTGACTGGAGCATTGGCGCCACTGGTCAGCGCCTGCTGCTGGTTGTACGGCAACAGGTCACCCTGAGGAGTGGCCCCCGCCCCCGTGAGCGCCTTGTACAACTTCATGTTGTAGGTGCTGTTATCGAAGAGGCCACTGGTCCGATACTGGTAGTCCTTGCATAGCGCCAGCGGATTTTGTCCCGCGTACGCACCACTGGTGATGTTGTACTTGGAGTAGGTCGTCAGGCACTTGTCCTCCACTGACGCCCCACTCGGCACCGTCGGCCACGTGTCCTCCGCCACCAGCGGCAGCGACCCGAGGATCATTACGTCGAACGCCGCCTGATTCACTAGGGCGCTGATCTCGGTTGCCGAGGAATAGTTATAGGCCGTGGCGTACGCCTCCTGCGCAGCCTGTGCCTCAGTCTTGAGCTGCTGCTGCAGGATTTTGTTGACGGTCGTTTGAATGTCGTTCAACTGCACCTGCATGGCATCGAGCATCACGATGATCTCGTCCACTGACTCCTGCAATTCATCCAACTGCTGTGAAATGCGCACGAGCGACTGATTGATTGCATCCAGCGCACTGCTGTAATCTGGCGGGCACACGCCTGCCAGATCCGAGGCGATCGACGGCCCTAGCAGCTTGCACGTCTCGGCAACTGCCGCCTTGCCCGCGATACTGCTCAGCGTCGACGACAACCCTCCCCGTGGACGAATCACCGACGACGTCAACGCCGAGCCATCGGAAGGACCATCCGGAGCTGGGGCGTAGCCCGGGCGCGCATCGGCGACATACGCCATGGGCTTGAACGAACGCACCTTCCCAGAAGCGACACGACCTGCCAGTTTCCCGGTAAACGCTTTGAGGCCCCCCGCACCATCCGCCGCGGCCATGAAGGCCACAGGATCGAACGCCGATGACACGACCCTCGAACCCATGCCCAGGTCCACCAGACGCGGGCCGTAATCCACGACCCCGAAGTACTTCTTCACCCGGCTCACCGACTTCAAAAGCGACACGCCCCGATTGGCCCGCGCATACTGCACCGCCACCGTCGTCACCGGAGTCACGATCACCGCCGGCTCACTCGCCCGACCCAACGTCGAAATCGTCCCCGTGAACGGCTCACCATCCAACGTGCCACCGGTCACCGTCACCACGAAGAACTCCGGCAGACAGCCCGCCGCCACATAGAAGCCACCCGCCGCATTCGTCCTAGTCGTGCCCTTGAGTCGCTGCGACGTGGTGAACCAGCCACCCTTCGAAGGCGGCGTCAGCACCGAGACCTTGCCGCCCTCAAGGCGCTTGCCCCCGAGAGACGCAATGCCGAGGACACCACCATCACGCACGCACTGACCCGCCGGGATCGGCTTGCGCCGCTCCGGGGCCACGCGCGTGGACTGCGCAGCAGCAGTCGACGGCTCAGCGGACACCGGGGCCGGCGAATCCTGGGCGGTCGCCGGCGTCAGGCCGGCCAGCCCTGCGAGGACAAGCGACGACACCGCGACGAACGCGCTGGAGCGACGGAGCGAAACCGCATGTGAACCCATCAACTACTCCCTGGACGAGGCGTAGCCTCAGATTCACACCCCCTCAGGCGCCCCGGCCGAAATCATCGGCCAATACGCCGCTTTCGGGCCGCACATGGCCCTCTCGCCCCGATATTCCCGTGCCACCGCGGGCACCCAGGGAGAAGTCCGCCCGGAATTCCACCCGTCCACCCTCGGTCGCGACCGCCCAGGAGTCAGCGAGCTCCCCGTAGATCTGCGACCCCATCCCCGGTGGCCCGAGCCGCGGTGGGGTGACAGCCAGATCATTGGACACGAGAAGACGGACGCGCGCGCCCTCGACCCGGAGGAGGACGTCGACCGCTCGAGCCCCGCCCCGCAGGACCGCATTGTTCACCGCTTCGCGCGTGACGTCCGTGATCGCCAGGGCGAAGGGGGTGTCGGAGGCAAGTGCCTCGACGACCATCTCGGGAACGTCGACTCTCACATCAACGCTGTCTGCCCAGATCTCAGCGATGTCCTGCAGAGCACGGACCACGTCGACGGCATCTCCCTTGTTGATCTCATCGTTGAGGAGGGTGATGATCTCTGCCTCAAGGGCCCCGACATCCAACGGCTCCTCGGCCTGCTGCACCTGCAGAGCCCGCGCGACGAGCCGTGGCTGGACCACGCCATGAAGCACCCGCGCCAGGTGGCGGCGAGCCCGGCGCAGATCCGCCTGCTCCACGCCGACGACCTCGGAGAGCTGGCGCACAGCGACGACGAGGCTCTCCTCGATCTGTGCCTGTCGATAGCCAAGGCCGCGCAGGACTGCGATCGATCCGGCTACGAGCGTGAAGAACACCGCCGCGTAGACGACCCCACCGGCGAACGGACCGCTGGTCGCTGGACCGAGGCGGAGCACCACGATGCTCGACGCGCCCGTCGCGACCAGGATCACGGCGAGCAGGGCCATCCCGCTGACCGTCGGCAGTCGGTGCCAGGGGATGAGTCGCGCGAGGCCGAGCAGGGCCACGACGTATAGGGCGGTGAACCCCAGCACAGGGAGCATGGTCGGCCAGCCGTGGATGTAGTAGGCGACAGG
>JAULZJ010000019.1:0-8794 GCA_032117435.1 Candidatus Nanopelagicales bacterium
GAGTGGGGTGCGGATGTCGTCGTCCACTCGGCCACGAAGTACATCGGTGGGCACGGAACCGCGGTGGCGGGTGCGATCATCGACTCCGGCAACTTCGACTACGCGCAGTACCCCGAGCGCTTCCCCAATTACAACCAGCCCGATCCCAGCTACCACGGGCTCGTCTACGCCCGCGATCTGGGCGTCGGCTCGGCGTTCGGCGCAAATCTGTCGTTCATCCTCAAGGCGAGGGTGCAGTTGCTCCGCGACCTGGGCACCGCTATCGCGCCGTTCAATGCGTGGCTGCTCGCCCAGGGGCTGGAGACGCTGAGCCTGCGGATGGAGCGGCACGTCGCCAATGCGCGTCGCGTGGCGGAGTTCCTCGAGGGTCGCGATGAGGTCCTCAAGGTGAACTACGCCAGCCTGCCGTCCAGCCCGTGGCATGCCCTCGCCCAGAAGTACGCCCCCGCGGGCTCGGGCGCTGTCTTGTCCTTCGAAATCGAAGGCGGACTAGAGGCGGGGAAGCGCTTCGTCGAGGCACTCGAGCTGCACAGCCACGTGGCCAACATCGGCGACGTGCGCAGCCTCGTGATCCATCCCGCCTCGACGACGCACTCCCAGCTCACGCCCGAGGAGCAACTGTCTGCGGGGGTCACCCCCGGTCTCGTGCGCCTCGCCGTGGGCATCGAGGGCATCGACGACATCCTGGCCGATCTCGACGCGGGCTTCCGCGCCGCGAAGGAGTCCTGACCCGACCCATGTCCGCGTCCTACGGTCCGCTCGCCTACGAGGGTCTCCCTCCCGCCACCGGTGCGTGGCGGGAGGGCAACCCCGTCGGAGAGCGGCGATTCCTGGATGTTGGCGAAGTTACGGTCGCCGCAGGGATCAACATTCCCGCGGTGCGCGTGGCCTACCAGACGTGGGGCGCGCTCAACGCGGATCGATCCAATGCCGTCTACATCTGCCATGCGCTCACGGGCGACTCGCACGTGTCCGGTCCCGCCGGCCCGGGGCATCTGACCGGGGGCTGGTGGGACGGTCTGCTGGGCCCGGGTGCGCCTATCGACACCGACGAGTGGTTCGTCGTGTGTGCGAATGTCCTCGGTGGCTGCCAGGGGACGACGGGCCCGTCGAGCCTCGCACCTGACGGTCGCGCATGGGGCAGTCGCTTCCCCGTGGTGACCGTCGCCGACATGGTGGAAGTAGAGCGCCGGGTGATGGACGCACTGGACATCGACTCGTGGGCGCTCATGCTCGGACCGTCGCTGGGCGGCATGCGGGTGCTGGAGTGGATGGCGGCGTACCCCGATCGCGTGCGCTCCGGCCTGGTGCTCGGCACGACGGCGGCGGTGACGGCCGACCAGATCGGCACCCACGCCACGCAGATCGCGGCCATCCAGGCCGATCCCAGGTTCCTCGGCGGCGACTACTACGACCAGCCGCGTGGAGAAGGGCCACACGTCGGGATGGGAGTTGCCCGGCGCATCGCGCACCTGACATATCGAAGTGAGAGCGAACTGGACCTGCGCTTCGGTCGTGCTGCCCAGGGCGAGGAGGACCCGCTTGGCGGCGGTCGCTTCGCGGTGGAGTCCTACCTCGACCACCAGGCGGACAAGCTCGCCCGCCGCTTCGACGCCAACACCTACATCGCGCTGACCCGCGCGATGAGCCTCTTCGATGTGGGCGAGGGGCGCGGGGGAGTCGCTGAGGCGCTCGCGGGATTCCGGTCACCGCTCACCGTCGTGGGACTGGACTCCGATCGGCTCTTCCCCCTGCGGCTGCAGGAGGAATTGGTGGCGGCGACTCCATCGGCCCGCCCGCTCCACGTGGTGCGCTCGCCTTACGGCCACGATGGCTTCCTCGTCGAGAAGGAGCAGGTCGGCGACATCGTGCGGGATGCACTCAGCACGGTTCCCGTGGCCTGAGCCCGCAGGTCAAGCGCGCACCTCCCGTGCGCGGTGCGATCCGCAGCGTCGCCTCACTCACAGGAGATGCCTAGCGTGCGGACATGCAGACTCGCCGCCTCCTCACCCTCGGGCTCGCGATGATCACCCTCGTCGGAGTGCTCACCGTCCACTCGCACCAGACGGCGGAAGTCCTCGCGGACGTCACGGTCATCGGCGATGACGACAGCGATGCCTTCGTGGGCTCCGGCAGCCTGCTGCTTCCGCCGCAGATCGCTACGGACTGGCGCAGCGGCGCCGCCAACTGCCCCGGGTGCGTATGGAGGGCTGTGATCCAATGCGAGATGACGACCGCAGGCGCCTGCCGCGGACCGGCACGTCTATGCGGACCCGATGGATACTGGCTGCGCATATTCCTCACGCGTCCAGGCGGTGCTGAGATGAATCTCGGCGCCGCATGCTTTGGCCCGGGCGGCCCGGTGACGCGCGAGTCAGCGGAGTCCCTTATTCGCGCACGCGTCGTGGCCCTGGTGCCACCCCTGCGCGTGTGGCGTCAGCCCGAGGGACGCGCGCTGCCCCACATTCCCGTCGTCTTCGGCGTCACCCAGGACGAGCAGCCGCTCCTGGCCTCCTTCGAATTGGTGGGGCTCCCGATCGAGCTCGAGGCACGGCCGAGATGGTCATGGGACTTCGGCGGGGCCGGCCTCGTCACCGCGAGCGCCGGGAGGCGCTGGCCGGATCCCACGATCGTCCATGCCTATCGCAGGTCCGGTGAGCCGACCGTGGGCGTGACGGCGATCTGGGAGGCGACGTACGAGGTGGCGGGCGTCGGGCCACTGCGCGTGGACGCCCCAGTGCTGCAGGAGGCCCGGACCACAGTCGCCGTGGGCCAGGGACGGGCCGCCCTGGTGCGCTGAGACGAGCCGGGTGGCCCGGCGACGGATCAGGGGCCGGGCCATGCGACACTGAGGGGGTTCCGGCTAGACCGGGACGGGTGCCCGGCAAGTCCTCGGACTTGACTCGGGCCCTCTTCATGGGACCAGCGCGGAGGTTCGAGCAGATGGCAGTGGCGAAGAAGGTGCCCGCGAAGAAGGCGCCCGCGAAGAAGTCTGCGCCCGCGAAGAAGGCACCCGCGAAGAAGTCTGCACCCGCGAAGAAGTCTGCACCCGCGAAGAAGGCACCCGCGAAGAAGTCTGCACCCGCGAAGAAGGCACCCGCGAAGAAGTCTGCACCCGCGAAGAAGTCTGCACCCGCGAAGAAGGCACCCGTAAAGAAGCCTGCGCCCGCGAAGAAGGCACCCGCGAAGAAGCCTGCGCCCGCGAAGAAGGCACCCGTAAAGAAGTCTGCGCCCGCGAAGAAGTCTGCGCCAGTAAAGAAGGCTGCCCCCGCCAAAAAGGCCGCCCCCGCCAAAAAGGCCGCCCCCGCCAAGAAGGCGGACGCTCCCGCGAAGAAGGGTGCCGCCAAGTCGGCCAAGGTGATCGTCGATGGTCAGGAGGTCGAGCTCGAGGAGGTCGACGTCGAGGCTGACCTGGCCGAGGTTGTGGCCTCGGACGAGCCGGACCTGGCGGTCGCCGCAGGGCTTGAGGCCGAGCTGGAAGCCGAGCTCGCCGAAGACCTCGCGGCCGTAAAGGAGGAAGAGAAGACCACGGAGGGGGAGGCATTCGTCCTCTCGGATGTGGACGACACCGATGAGCCGGTGCAACAGGTCACGCAGGCGGGTGCCACAGCCGACCCGGTCAAGGACTACCTCAAGCAGATCGGCAAGGTGCCCCTGCTTAACGCCGAGCAGGAGGTCGAGCTCGCTAAGCGCATCGAAGCGGGTCTCTTCGCCGAGGAGCGTCTCAACAGCGGGAAGCGGATCGGCGATCGCATGCGCCGTGATCTCGAGTGGATTGCCGAGGACGGGCGTCGCGCCAAGAATCATCTCCTCGAGGCCAACCTGCGCCTCGTGGTCTCGCTGGCCAAGCGCTACACAGGTCGCGGCATGCTCTTCCTGGACCTGATCCAGGAGGGCAATCTCGGCCTCATCCGCGCCGTTGAGAAATTCGACTACACCAAGGGCTACAAGTTCTCCACGTACGCCACCTGGTGGATCCGTCAGGCGATCACGCGTGCCATGGCCGACCAGGCACGCACTATCCGCATCCCGGTCCACATGGTCGAGGTCATCAACAAGCTCGCCCGAGTCCAGCGCCAGATGCTGCAGGACCTCGGCCGGGAGCCCACGCCTGAGGAGCTCGCCAAGGAACTCGACATGACCCCGGAGAAGGTCATCGAGGTGCAGAAGTACGGTCGGGAGCCGATCTCACTGCACACGCCGCTGGGCGAGGACGGCGACTCGGAGTTCGGCGACCTCATCGAGGACTCCGAGGCCATCGTGCCAAGCGATGCCGTGTCCTTCACGCTGCTCCAGGAGCAACTCGAGTCGGTGCTCGATACCCTGTCGGATCGCGAGGCCGGCGTGGTGCGGATGCGCTTCGGGCTGACGGACGGCCAGCCCAAGACCCTCGACGAGATCGGCAAGGTCTACGGCGTCACGCGCGAGCGGATCCGTCAGATCGAGTCCAAGACGATGTCGAAACTCCGGCATCCGAGCCGCTCGCAGGTGCTGCGCGACTACCTCGACTGACGCGCGTCAGGCGTCGGTGGTGGCTGAGCCTTCCGCGAGGCGGTCGGACTCGTCGATGACCTCGGTGGCCTGGGGGCGCAGGGCGTCGCCATGGCGACCCCAGTGGTGGCCGCAGAAGAGGAGCTCCCCGCCCGTGGCTAGGCGGACGCGCACGTAGGCCTGGGCTCCGCAGCCATCGCAGCGGTCATCCGCGGTCAGGCTGGCAGTAGCGGTGAGAGTGGACATCGACGACCTCCTCTAGTGGCGCTCGCGGTAACACTCTCACACGGTCCAGGTATTCCCGCTCACCGAGGGACGGCGACGCGCCGGTCCCGGACCACTTTGTGACGAATTCACATCTACGGGCATCGTGGCGTCGCGAGGGCATCCGGCCCGGCGATCGTTAGCCTCGCTGCATGGCACAGGCGAGGACGCGGACGTCGGCGAAGTCCGCGTCGGCGGCTGACTCCGGATCGGGCTATTCGGCCCGAGATCTCGCCGTGCTCGAGGGCCTGGACGCGGTGCGCAAGCGGCCCGGGATGTACATCGGATCCAATGACGGTCGCGGACTCCTGCACTGCCTGTGGGAGATCGTCGACAACGCGGTCGATGAGGCCATGGGCGGCTGGGCAAAGAAGATCCTGGTGATCCTGCACCCGGACGGTTCCGTGGAGGTCCGCGACGACGGGCGGGGCATCCCGGTGGATGCCGAACGCAAGACGAAGCTGTCCGGGGTCGAACTCGTCATGACCAAGCTCCATGCCGGCGGCAAGTTCGGGGGCACCGGCTACGCCGTCTCCGGTGGACTGCACGGCGTAGGTGCGTCCGTGGTCAACGCCCTGTCGGCACGGCTCGACGTCGAGGTGGATCGGGGGGGTAAGACGCATGCGATCTCCTTCCGTCGCGGGGTGCCCGGGGTCTACGAGGGCGATGGCCCGGATGCGCCCTTCCAGCGGAAGTCGGGCCTGCGCATTGTCGGGACCGTGCCGCGCACGCGCACGGGCACGCGCGTGCGCTGGTGGGCCGACAAGCAGGTCTTCACCAAGGACGCGGATTACGACCTCTCCTTGGTGCGCGAGAGGCTGGTCCAGACGAGCTTTCTCGTGCCGGGCCTAGCGGTCACTCTTGACGACCAGCGCACGGGCACCGATAAGGAGACGTTCCAGCACAAGGGCGGTATAGGGGAGTTCGTCGAAGCCATGGGAGGCGAGGCGGTGACGGGGGTCATCCGCCTGCATGGATCGGGTCACTTCCATGAGACGGTTCCCGTCCTCGATGACAAGGGCCACCTCAGCTCCCAGGACGTGGAGCGCGAACTCAATGTGGACATCGCGCTGCGATGGACCTCGGGTTACGACACCGATGTGAGGTCCTTCGTCAACGTCATCGCCACGCCCAAGGGCGGTACGCATGTCACGGGGTTCGATCGTGCGATCGTGAAGGTCTTGAATGAGCAGGCTAAGGCTGCCCGTGTCCTCAAGGCCAGTGACGACTCCATCACCAAGGACGACGTGCTCGAAGGCCTCATCGGCGTCATCGCCGTGCGTGTGCCGGAGCCCCAGTTCGAGGGTCAGACGAAGGAGGTCCTGGGCACGCCCGCGGCAGCGCGCATCGTGGCAGCGGTGGTGACCAAGGAACTCACGAAGTGGTTAGCGTCGCCACCCCGGGGCGAGAAGGCGGCCTCGAAATCTGTGCTGGAGAAGGTTGCCGGCGCCATGCGCGCACGTGTGGCCGCCCGGACCCAGCGGGATACCCAGCGGCGCAAGAACGCACTGGAGTCCTCGGCTCTCCCGGCCAAGCTCGTCGACTGCCGCAGTGATGACATTGAGCGCACCGAGCTCTTCATCGTGGAGGGCGACAGCGCGCTCGGGACAGCGAAGATGGCGCGCGATGCGGAGTTCCAGGCACTGCTGCCGATCCGGGGCAAGATCCTCAACGTGCAGAAGGCCTCGCTTGCCGAAATGCTCAAGAACACCGAATGCGCATCGATCATCCAGGTGATCGGCGCAGGATCAGGCCGGTCCTTCGACCTGGATCAGGCACGCTACGGCCGCGTCATCCTCATGTCGGATGCGGATGTCGACGGCGCGCACATCCGCACGCTCCTCCTGACCCTCATCCACCGCTACCTCACACCGCTCCTGGAGGCGGGGCGTGTCTTCGCTGCGATGCCGCCCCTGCACCGGATCGATGTCCTCGGCTCGGGCGGCAAGCCGGGGGAGGTGCGCTACACCTTCACCGATGCTGAGATGCGCGCGACAATCAAGGAACTCGAGAAGAAGGGCAAGCGCTGGAAGGACCCGATCCAGCGCTACAAGGGACTCGGGGAGATGGACTCCGGCCAACTCCGGGACACCACCATGGCGATCGGCAGCCGTCAGCTCAGGCGCATCACCGTGAAGGATGCGGAAGCGGCCTCGGGGGTGTTCGATCTACTCATGGGCAGCGACGTGGCGCCGCGCAAGGAGTTCATCATCGCCGGTGCTGGGTCCCTCGACCGCGCGAGCCTCGACGTCTGATCAGCGATGGATCTCAACGCCTCCCTGGAACTCGCGCTACTGAATCTCACGTCCCCTCCGGTCCTCGCATTCGTCCTGGGTCTCATCGCCGTCGCTGTCAAGACGGACCTCCGACTCCCCGACGCGGTGTATCAGGCAACATCGATGTACCTCCTCCTTGCCATCGGCATCAAGGGCGGTGTCGCGCTGCGTGAGGCGTCGCCTGCCGAGATTGCCCTGCCACTCGTCGCCACCGTCATGCTGGGCGTGCTCATCCCCATCGCCGCGTTCGGCGTGCTGAGGATCCTCACCCCCCTGGGTCGTATCGACCGCGGAGCGATGGCCGCGCATTACGGATCGACATCGCTGGTGACCTTCACTGCTGCACTCGTCTTCCTCGAGGCGTCGGCGATTTCCTTCGAGGGCTACGTCGCGACTCTCCTCACGGTCCTGGAGATTCCCGGCATCATCGTGGGCCTGCTCCTGGCTCGGGGGCTACGCGGCGGCGGCCTCGGCGAGACCCTGCGTGAGGTGGTCCTTGGGCGCTCGGTACTGCTCCTCGTAGGTGGCCTCGTCATCGGCTTCCTCACCGGGCCGCTCGGCTATGTGCGCGTGGAGCCCTTCTTCGGGGATCTCTTCACGGGCGTGCTCACCCTCTTCCTCCTCGAGCTCGGCATGCTCACGGGACGGCAGCTGTCGGCCGTGCGCCAAGCGGGACCCGGCCTGGTGGTCTTTGCCCTCGTCTTCCCGTTGTTCGCCGGGCTGACCGGAGTCATCGGCGGCACGCTGGCAGGCATGGAGGTCGGCGGGGCGATGATCCTCGGCGTGCTGTGCGCCAGTGCCTCCTACATTGCCGCCCCCGCCGCGGTCCGCCTGGCACTCCCGGAGGCGCGGCCGTCGATCACGCTCGCAAGTTCCCTGGGCATGACTTTTCCCTTCAATCTCATCCTGGGCATTCCCCTCTACCTCCTCATGGCGGAAGCCGTGGGATCGTGGTGGGGATAGGAGGCGGCATGAGCAATTTCGGCAATGTCACATGTCTCACCATTGTCGCCGAGAGTGTCCTCGAGGAGCGCCTGCTTGCCGTGATCGAGGACTGCGGCGCGCGTGGCTGGACCGTGTCGATGGCGCAGGGACATGGCCCGAGCCATCACGGCGTGTCCGGTATCGAGGGGGGCAACGTGCGTGTCGAGACCCTCGTCGCGGACGATGTCGCGAGCCGCATCTGGCAGGCCCTCGAGCGGGACTTCTTCCCCCATTACGCGGTCAGCGCGTGGGCATATGACGTTCGAGTGGCGCGGCTTGCGCGCTACTCCTGACTCGGTCTCGGCGACCTAGATCTCGACGGGGCGAAGTCGCCCCGTATGCACGTCGTACACGGCTCCGCCAACCCTGGTGCCCTGGGGCAGGAGCGGATTCGCGCGTACCCGCACGACGTCGAGGGCGAGGCTGACGTCGACATCGTCGCTTGTACGGAACTCGATACTGCGCGTGTCCGTGCCGTACTCCGAGCGGATCGTGGCGTGGATATCAGCCTCGCTCGGTCCCACCATGCGGCAGTCGGTGTGCGGCATGATGAGGATCCGCTGCACGCCGAGAAGGTAACTTGCAAGGAGCAGCGTACGCTGGACGTCGTCGGTCACCCGGGCTCCGGCGTTGCGCAGGATCTTGACATCGCCTGGCTGCATTCCCACCACGCGGAGCGGATCGATTCGCGAGTCGATGCAGGTGACGATGGCCAGGCCGCGGGCGGCGCGTCCGGTGAGATCGCTCCCGGCGTAGCCCGTCGCGTGCTCGTCGTTGGC
>JAULZJ010000020.1:0-8420 GCA_032117435.1 Candidatus Nanopelagicales bacterium
AGTCGACCTCGCCGGACTCCCCCCGACCTTCATCGACGTCGGCGACCAGGACCTGTTCCTGCACGAGGCGGTCGATTTCGCGGCTAGGTTGGTGCAGGCGGGTGTGTCTACCGAGCTGCACGTCTACCCAGGGGCCGACCACGCGTCGGAGATCTTCGATTATTCCTCCGCGCTGAGCAGACAGATCTGGGATGCACGCTTCAGCGCACTCGCCCGGGCACTCTCGTAAGGGTGGCGACGCGTCGCCCACAGGATCGACTACGGCGCCTCGCGTAGCGCTTCGGAAAGCGGCTTCCGGGTGAGGTCCGGGACCGTGCACTCACTCGCCGGATAGCCCACCGGAAAGAGGATGTAGGGCCGCTCCGTCGACGGGCGTTCGAGGATCTCGTTGAGGAAGCCCATGGGATTCGGAGTGTGGGTGAGCGTGGCCAGGCCCATGGCGTGCAGGCTGGCGATGAAGAGACCGCAGGCAATGCCCACGGACTCGTTGACGTAGTAGTTCTTGCGCAGGGTCCCGTCCGTCATGGGCGTCGACTTCTGCGCGAAGACCACCACGATCCACGGCACGACATCGAGATACGACTTGTCGGAGTTGGTGCCGAGAGGTGCGAGGGCATCGCGCCATGCATCCGGTAGCCGACCGCCCTCGTAGTTCTCGCGCTCCTCGATCTCAGCAGCGACCCGGATCCGATGCTTGATCTCGGGGTCGCGGGTGGCCACGAAGGTCCAGGGCTGCTGATGCGCACCGCTCGGAGCGGTGTTCGCCGTGGCGACGGCCATCTCGATCATGGACCGCGGGACGTCATCATCGGAGAACATCCTCACGCTGCGCCGAGCGTCCATGAGTGCGTAGAAGTCCTCACCGCGCCGGAGTCCGACGTCGGCCGGAATGCGCGGAGGTGAGTACTCCACGAAGGGGAAGTCAGTCATGGCACATCACCTTTCCATCCCCGCGTCGATCAGGGATCCTGTCCGCTGGACGATCCCGATGAGGGCCTTCACGTCATCCTCGGACGTCCGGAAGTTCGTGATGCAGGGGCGCAGTACCGTCTTGCCGTCGACGACGGCACTCGTGACGTAGGCGTCGCCCTCCTCCTGCATGCGCCTGACGATGGCCGTGTTGTGCTCATCGACGGACCCGGCGGTGGGAATGCGACGAAACGGCACGGTCGACAACTGCGGCTCGACCACGAGTTCGAGGTCCGGATGGGCCCGCACCTCATCGGCGAGGACGCGCGCAAGGTGGAGATTGTGCTCCAGCGCATAGCGGAAGGCCTCGGCTCCATGCGCCCGCAGAGCGGTCCAGAGCTTGAGTGCCCGAAAGGGGCGGGAGTACTCCAGGGTCCGCTCCACGGGGTTCTCGTCGACGTCGACCATGTACGACGTGTCATGCGAAAAGGCCTGACGCAGCGCGTCTCCGTCACGGACCAGCAGGATGCCGCAGGCCTTGGGCACGAACATCCACTTGTGCGCGTCGATCGTCGCCGAGTCCGCACGCTCGATGCCGTCAAAGAGCTTGCCCGCCGACGCCGTCGCCGACGCTGGCAATCCGTAGGCCCCATCGACGTGGAACCACACGTCGTACTCCCGACAGACCGCTGCGATCTCGGCCAGGGGATCAACAGCGCCCGTCAGGGTGGTGCCCGCCGTGCCGACGACCGCGATGGGGACCCGTCCGGCGTCAATGTCATCCGCGATGCGCACTGCCAGAATGCTCACATCCATCCGGCGCTCGGCGTCGATGGGGATGGCACGCACCGAATCCGAGCCCACCCCGAGAATTTCCGCGGAGCGATCGATGCTGGAGTGCGCCTCGGCGCTCACGTAGAGCGTGCCGCGACCGTCCAGACCGGCACGCCTGCTCCCCGGGAGCGCGCGTTCGCGCGCGGCGGTGAGTGCTGTGAGGTTGGAGACCATGCCGCCACTGGTGACGACGCCACCGGTGCGGCCGAAGCCCACGAACTCCCCGACCCATCCGATCGTCTGCTGCTCCACCATCGTGGCTGCTGCCGCCACCGACGCGAGATTGACGTCGTGGGCCGCGGACAGGGACTCCGCAAGCACCCCCACCTCGAGCCCGGACGATCCGACGTACCCGAAGAAGCGTGGCCGAGACTGGGCGAGGCTCTCGTCGAGGAGCGTCTCCGCCTCGCGCAGGGCTGCGAGAGCGCCTACGCCCGACTCCGGCAGCGTCTCGGACAGCAGCGCGAGGGTCTCCTCGCTTGGCGGTGGCTGGCCTGGTCGCGCTGCGTCGAATCCCTCCCACGACTCGCGGAGGATGCCGAACGCGAGCTCGAGAGCCGGAAGTCGATCCTCGCCAAGGGAGAGCATCGATGCGTCAGTCATGCGGCGCTGCCTAGCGTGCTCTTCACGATCTCTCCAGCGCGCATCACGAGCGGCACATTCGCGCCATCGGCTGCAAGAAGGCTCAAATCTTCGAGAGGATCCCCGTCGACGACGATGAGATCGGCGTACGCACCCGCTCGGATGCAGCCCAGTTCCCCGTCCATCATGAGGATCTCCGCGCTCATGGACGTGGCCTGGCGCAGGATCTCGAGGGGACTGAAGACCTGACTGCGAAGCGTGAACTCTCGGCACTGCTGGACGTAGGTGGCTCCCAGTAGGTCGGTCCCGAAGCCGAGCTTGATGCCCGAGCGGCGCATGTGCTCCAGTCCCTCAAGGGTGCTGTCGAAGACGCGGTCCAGCTTCTCCTGGCTGGCCGGGGGGAAGCCCAGGCTCGGCCCGGCTTCCTTCAAGGCGACACCGATCGCGAGGGTCGGCACGACGTAGGCCCCTCGCTCCGCCACGAAATCCGCGGTCGCGCCATCCATGAGCGTGCCGTGCTCGATGCAGCGCACGCCGTAGTCGACGCAGCGTCGGATCGCGCTCGTCGGGTGGCAGTGCGCGGCGACGTAGGTCCGGCGCTCCTCGCACTCGCCGACGATCGCCTTAATCTCATCCTCGCGGTACTGGTTCATCCAGATCGGGTCCGTCGGGCTCGCCACGCCACCGGAGCCCATGATCTTGATGCAGTGAGCCCCGCGACGCAGTTGCTCGCGCACCGCCTTGAGGCACTCATCAACCCCGTCGGCGATGACGCAGAGTGCATTCATCCCATCGCATGAGCAATAGCCCTCGACGTGCTGGCTCTCGCCCATCTCCCGCATGTCACCGTGTCCCCCCGTCATCGACAGGATCTTGCCGGCGTAGAAGAAGCGCGGAGCGCGGATGAGACCGTCCTGGATTGCGCGCGACAGGCTCCAGTCACCACCGCCGATGTCGCGCACTGTCGTGAACCCGCAGTCGAGCGCGTGACCGAGCATGCGCGCGGCATGGGCCGTGCGGTACGGCGCATCCGCGAGGTTGATCTTCGCGGCACTGACATCGCTGGCGTAAGCATGCACATGCAGGTCGATGAGGCCGGGCATGAGGGTGCGGTCCCCCACATCGATGCGCGTCGCGTCTGGGACCTCGATGGGCCCATCCGAGACCCGGGTGATCCGGTCCCCCTCGACAAGGACGGATTGCCCCGGTCGGCAGTCCTGGCTGGACCCGTCGAAGACGCGTGCATTCTCGAAGAGGACCGAAGTCACGAAAACCCCTTCCGACCGGACAGAAGTCAGCATAAGATTCCTATGCATTGCTGGCAAGGTCGGCCGCGTGGCCCCTGCATCCCGCCTCGCGCGTCAGGCCCATAGATATAGGAGTCGCTCGTGGATCGCGTCGCGCAGTTGCAGGAGGAGATGCGCCCAGGCCTGGACGACGTGGCGGCCGCCAAGCAGCCCGCTCCGCTGGGAGAGGCCTGGATGCTCCACCACATCGACCCCTTCGACGGGTCCTCGACGATCCTGGTCGGCTCGCAGCCGGATCGCCTGGATCGCACGCTGCTGAGCACCGCCGATCTCCCCGGCCCCAGGCCCACCATCGAATGGGCCGTGCCATCGCCCACGGGCAGCCACATCGCGGTGGGCATCAGCATCGACGGGAGCGAAGACGCGACCGTGCGTGTCATCGACGTCGAGACCGGCGACATGCTCCCCGACGCGGTCCCGCATTCGTTCATGGTCCCCGCGAGCTGGCTCGGAGACGGGAGCGGCTTCTATATCCGCTGCAGCGACAAGCCGCTCCATCAGGGGATCAACCTGCGCACCGCACTTCACCGCGTCGGCGGTGCCACCGAGTTCGACCCGGAGCTCGCCGGGTTCGACAAGCTCGTCGTCGTCATGCCCTCCGGCGATGAACTGCTGATCCAGGGACTAGGGACGTCCGCGACGCCCACGCGGATCAAGAGGGCGGGCCGCGCGGACTGGGAGCCCCTGCTCGAGCCCACCGATGGCAACGTCATCGCCCTGCCTCGAGGTGACGAACTCCTGTGCCTGACCCATGTCGGAGCGGACCGCGGCCGCGTAGTCACGATTCCGATCGACTCGGTGACAGACCGCGCCACGTGGACGGAGCTCATTCCCGAGAGCGACGCTGCCATCCGCGGAGTGATGCCCCTCGAGGACCACCTCGTCACCTACGAGATCGTCGACGGCGCACACCGCATTCGCGTGTTCGGCGCAGATGGCTCCCCCGACCACACCGTCGCCCTCCCCGACCAATCAGGACTCGACATGCTCTTCGGGTTCGGACAGGGCAACGGCGAGCCGAGGGTGCTGCCCGACGGCCCGACGAGCATCACCTTCCACCTCGGCGGCTTCGACCGCCCACCGCGCCCCTTCCGCTACGACGTCGTGACACGGGAACTCACGGCCCTGCAGCCGGTTGTCCGCGATGACCGGATCGTGGCAACCCGACTCACCGCCGTCGCCCCGGACGGCCACCAGGTCGGCTACTGGCACGTGCGCCTGCGCGACACCGACGGTGCCGTCCCCACGATCATCTACGGCTACGGCGGCTTCAACATCTCGATGCACACGCCGTGCCATCCCGCCCCGCTCATGCCCTGGCTCGAGCGCGGCGGCGCCGTGCTCCTCCCGCAACTGCGCGGCGGAGGAGAACAGGGTCACTCCCAGTGGCTCGCCGCGACCGGCACGGGCAAGCAGCGGACCTTCGACGATCTCTTCGCCGTCACCGAAGACGCCGTGGCACGCGGGATCGCCACCCCGGGCCACATCGGTTTCGTCGGCGGATCCAACGGCGGCCTCACCGCCGGGGCCGCCATCACCCAGCGACCCGACCTCTACCGCGCGGTGGTGTGCGCCATACCCGTCGTCGACATGATCGACCTGCCCACGAAGGGACTGGGTCGGTTCGTGAAGGAGTACGGCTCGCTCGATGATCCGGAGCATGTCGCATCGTGGTGGCGCATCTCGCCTCTGCAGAACCTCCGAGACGGAGTGGACTATCCAGCCGTGCTGATCGATGCCGGCACCGTCGACAGCCGTTGTCCGATCGAGCCAGTGCGTGCCTTCGCTGCACGGCTCAGCGAGATCGCGGGGACCCAGGGGCATCGCGTGATCCTGCATGAGCGGCCGCACGTCGGCCATGTCTCCGCCGAGGGCGAGGTGTGGCCGCTCTGGCTCGACTTCTTCATCACCGAACTCATGGACAGCGACACGTGACACAAGCGGCAGACGCGAAGGCGAGACTCATCCTCGATGACGCCTGGGCGATTGCCCGGCTTACACCCTTCATCTCCAGGCAGGTCGCCGGCGGCCTGCGTACCTTGCCCGATCTCTCACCGGAGGGAGCCGAGGCGACGGCCGCGACTGCCCGGGATCTCCTGGGCAGGATCGACGCGCTCGATCTCGACCAGCTCCCCTCCACGCTCTCGGCGCCGCTCCGCCAGGCCCGCTATAGCGCGGATATCTGGTCGCGGGCGGACACCTGGTACTGGACGGTTATCGATCCCGGTGGCGTGGGCTTCTACGGGATGTTCCTGCCCTCGCCCTACTGCGGGGGGATCATCCTCAACTTCGCATTCGACACGCTGGCGCACATGCCCCTGGACGAGCCGGACGATCTCGATCGCTACCTCGACCTCTGCACTGGCCTCGCCGTCATGCTCGAGCAGTGGCGCGCACGGACGGTCGGGCAAGCAGCGCGCGGCATGCTCATGCCCCGAGCCCAAATACCGACGGCCCGAGGACTCCTCGCGGCGTTCGCCGAGCGCTCAATCTCCCTCGCGGACCTCGGCGACAATCGCTTCGCGGACACCATGAGGCACCTGGCCCCGGCATTCCGCGAGACCGTCCGCCAACGGATCGTGGAGGCGATTCAGCCTGCATTCGCCTCGGTTGCCGACGTGTTCGACCTCGGATACGAGTCTGCCGCCCCGGAGAGCGTCGGACTGTCGCAATACGAGGGCGGAGCCGACATCTATCGCCATCTCGTCCGGATCCACACCACCATGGACCTCACCCCCGAGGAGGTCCACGACCTCGGGCGCACGCGCCTGCAGTCGATTGAGGCCGATATGCGTCGCATCCGCGCGGAAGCCGGCTTCGCAGACGACCCCGCGGGCTACGTCGCGGCTGTGTTCTCCAATCCCCGCTTCCGCGCTGCGAACTCATCGGATGTCACCGTGGCGTTCCAGCGCTACATCGACCGCATGGACGTGGAGTTGCCGCGAGCCTTCCATGCGGGCCCGCTCGCTCCCTTTGACGTGGCCCCACTGCCAGTCGCCATGCAGGGCGGCATGACGTTCGGCTACTACGAACCCCCCGGCCCAGGTCGTGACGAGGGCCGCTTCCACTTCAATAGCACTCACCTGACCAGCACCCCCCTCCTGGGGCTGGCATCGCTGACCTACCACGAGCTCGTGCCCGGCCACCACTTCCACTTCACGACGCAGAACTCCAATGATCGACTGCACCCGATTGGTCGGCACGCCTTCTGCAATGCCTTTAACGAGGGGTGGGCTGAGTATGCGGCCACGCTGGCGGGCGAGTTGGGCTGCTACGCGGAGCCCGCGGAGAGCTTTGGGCGCTACGCGATGGAGGCATTCCTGACGTGCCGCCTCGTCGTCGACACCGGGATGAACGCGCTCGGATGGAGCCTGGATGAGGCACGTGAATTCATGCGAGCTCACACCACCATGTCCGACGCCGAAATCGATAGCGAGACGCTCCGATACAGCTGCGACGTCCCCGCCCAGGCGCTCGCCTACAAGCTCGGCGAGCCGGCGCTGCTCAGCCTGCGCGAGGACATGCGCTCAGCCCTCCGGGCACGCGGCCGCGAGTTGGATCTCCGCGACTTCCACGAGGCGGTCCTGGCCTTCGGCGCGATGCCCTTGCCCGACCTCGAGCAGGAGGTCGGGCGCCGCCTACTTGCCACCAGCACCACATCGGAGGGGACAGCATGACGACACCACACGCAGGCGCAGCCACCATCGACACCGGACCGATCGACATCGGACGGATCGACATCGGACCGATCGTCATCGTCGGCGCTGGCGTCATCGGCTGCTCGATCGCCTTCGACCTAGCACAGGGCGGACAAGCCGTCACCGTGGTCGACAAGGGCCCTGGGCCTGGTGCCGGGTCAACATCCGCGTCGTCTGCCGTCGTGCGCTACTCCTACTCGACCCTGGACGCGGTCAAGCTTTCGTGGGAATCTGGACTGCTCTGGCGGCAGTGGCCCGACTTCCTCGGCGTCGAGGATCCGTCCGGCTTTGCGCGCTTCATCCAGACCGGCCTGCTCATCCTGGACTCGCCGATGACCGGTATCGACAAGGTGCGTGGGCACTTCGACACGGTCGGGGTCCGCTACGAGGAGTTCACCGCGGAGGAGATCGCGGCCCGATTCCCGCAGATCGACGTCGGGCGCTACTTCCCTCCCCGCACTCTCGAGGATCCAGAGTTCTGGGAGGAGGGCACCGGGCTCCTCGGCGGCTACCTCATCCCCGATGCCGGGTACGTCGATGATCCCGCACTCGCGGCACACAACCTCATGGTCGCGGCCGAGCATCACGGGGCGACCTTCCGATTCCGAGCGCCGGTCACCGCCATCGAGCGCGAGAGGGGCCGTGTCACCGGCGTCGTGCTGCAGGACGGGCAACGCCTGCCCGCGACCGTCATCGTCAATGCCGCGGGTCCGCACTCGCGGCAGGTCAATGCGCTCGCAGGGCTTGCGGATTCCGGCGGCATATCCACCAGGGCGCTTCGGCAGGAGGTGCACTCCCTCGCGGCGCCCACGGGCACCTCGTCGGACCTGGGCGTGGCCGTAGCGGATTCCGACCTCGGCACCTACTTCCGTCCGCATCTCGGCGACACGATCATCGTCGGTGGCGTGGAGCCGGAGTGCGATCCCCTCGAGTGGATCGACGATGCCGACGATTACACCCCCACACCCACGACAGCGGCGTGGGAGGCCCAGACCACACGTTTGGCCAAGCGAATGCCAGCCATCTCGGTGCCCATGCGACCGAGTGGCGTCGCCGGGCTCTACGACGTCGCGGACGACTGGATGCCCGT
>JAULZJ010000021.1:0-4329 GCA_032117435.1 Candidatus Nanopelagicales bacterium
ATGACCACCGCTGCCGCCGCGATCGACCTGACCGGCACCAACTTCATCACGGTCGTCGTCGTCGCCGTCATCGCCGTTCTCGCTCTGCTCGTCGCCTTCGTCCTCGTGCGCGAGGTGCTGTCGGCCAGCGAGGGCACGGCCCGCATGCAGGAGATCGCCGCGGCGGTCCAGGAGGGTGCGTCCGCGTACCTCAGTCGCCAGTTCAAGACACTGGCGGTCTTCGCGGTCATCGTCTTCTTCGTGCTCTTCCTGCTCCCTGCTGAGACTATGAACGAGCGCGTCGGTCGCTCCATCTTCTTCCTTGTCGGCGCCGTCTTCTCCGCGATCACCGGCTACATGGGCATGTGGCTCGCTGTCCGCGGCAACGTCCGCGTGGCAGCAGCCGCCAACGAGTCGGGCGAGCAGAAGGCCATGCGCATCGCCTTCCGCACCGGTGGCGTGGCGGGCATGTTCACCGTCGGCCTGGGCCTCCTCGGTGCGGCCATAGTCGTGCTCGTCTACAAGGGTGAAGCACCCAAGGTGCTTGAGGGCTTCGGCTTCGGTGCCGCACTCCTCGCGATGTTCATGCGCGTCGGCGGCGGCATCTTCACCAAGGCGGCTGACGTTGGCGCCGACCTGGTGGGCAAGGTCGAGCAGGGGATCCCCGAGGACGACCCCCGCAACGCGGCCACGATCGCCGACAACGTCGGCGACAACGTGGGCGACTGCGCCGGCATGGCTGCCGACCTCTTCGAGTCGTACGCCGTCACGCTCGTTGCCGCTCTCATCCTCGGCAAGGCGGCATTCGGCGAGCTCGGCCTCGTGCTGCCTCTCGTCATCCCGGCCATCGGAGTCGTCACCGCGGTCATCGGCATCTTCGCGGTCTCGCCGCGTCCCAGTGATCGCTCGGGCATGAGCGCGATCAATCGCGGCTTCTTCATCTCCGCCGTGATCTCCGCGGTCCTCGTCGTCGCTGCGATCTTCGTCTTCGTCCCGGCCTCCTGGGCTGAGATCACCTCCATCGGCGGACTCGCAGCGGAGACCCTGGGTGAGGGCGATCCCATCGATCCGCGCTTCTACGTCATCGGCGCGGTCTTCATCGGCATCGTGCTCGCCGCCGTCATCCAGCAGCTCACGGCCTACTTCACTGAGACGAATCGCCGCCCGGTGGACGACGTCGCCAAGAGCTCGCTCACCGGTCCGGCCACCGTCATCCTCTCCGGCATCTCGCTGGGCCTCGAGTCCGCCGTCTACTCGGCGCTCATCATCGGCGCAGCCGTCTACGGCGCCTACCTCCTCGGCGGTGGCGTGGTCGTGCTCGGCCTCTTCGCCATCGCCCTCGCGGGCACCGGCCTGCTCACCACCGTCGGCGTCATCGTGTCGATGGACACCTTCGGCCCGGTCTCCGACAACGCCCAGGGCATCGCCGAGATGTCGGGCGACGTCGAGGGCGAGGGCGCTGCCGTCCTCACCCGCCTCGACGCCGTCGGCAACTCCACCAAGGCCATTACCAAGGGCATCGCGATCGCGACCGCGGTGCTCGCCGCCACCGCGCTCTTCGGCGCATTCCGCGACGCGGTCGTCGGCGCCACGGCGGATGCGGGGTCAGCAGCGGGTGAATCCATCCGCAGCATCTCCGATCTGCTGCAGTACTCCGGAGTCCTCGACGTCGCCAATCCGTCCAACCTCGTCGGATTGATCATTGGCGCGTCCGTCGTCTTCTTCTTCTCCGGCCTCGCGATCAATGCCGTCTCGCGCGCTGCGGGCGCGGTGATCTTCGAGGTGCGCCGCCAGTTCCGTGAGCATCCCGGGATCATGGAGGGCACGGAGAAGCCGGAGTACGGCAAGGTCGTCGACATCGTCACGCGCGACTCCCTGCGTGAGCTCATCACACCGGGTCTGCTCGCCGTCCTCGCTCCGATCGCGGTCGGCTTCGGTCTCGGCGTGGGCGCACTCGGTGCCTACCTCGCGGGCACGATCGCGACAGGCGTGCTCATGGCGGTCTTCCTGTCGAACTCGGGCGGCGCCTGGGACAACGCCAAGAAGTACGTCGAGGACGGGCACTTCGGCGGCAAGGGCTCCGAGGCCCACGCGGCCACCGTCATCGGCGACACCGTCGGCGATCCCTTCAAGGACACCGCCGGTCCGGCCATCAACCCGCTCATCAAGGTCATGAACCTCGTCGCGCTCCTCATCGCTCCCGCCGTGGTCGCGCTGAGCATCGGCGAGGGCGCCAACACTGCTCTGCGCTGGGGCATCGCCATCGGGGCCACGCTCATCATCGTCATCTCGGTCGTGATCTCCAAGCGTCGGCCCATCGCCGTGGGCGAGGAGCAGATCAACGTCCCTGCCGCTTGATATCCCGTATAGCGGAACGCCCCTCCGGCGCTCACCCCCGTAGGGGGTGGGCCGAGTGGTGGGGCGGCGGTCATTTGACAGCGGCACCCCTGGGCTGCGCAGACTCCCCAACAATCCCCTGTGCCCCAGGGTCGGACGACCCCCGGGCCGAAGACAGGAGCTGAAGTGGCTGCGGAGCGTGTGCTCGTCATCGTCGAGTCGCCGGCGAAGGCCAAGACGATCGAGGGCTATCTCAACGGCCAGGGGACGCGCGACTTCCGAGTCAAGGCCTCGGTCGGCCATGTCCGCGATCTGGCGAGCAAGGCGTCGGAGCTGCCCGAGACTCTGCGCAAGGAGTCCTGGGCCAAGTACGCCGTGAACACCGATGAGGGCTTCGCGCCCTTCTACGTCGTCCATGCCAATAAGAAGGCGACCATCGCCGAGCTCAAGAAGGAGCTTGCCGGTGCCAGCGAACTCCTGCTGGCGACGGACGAGGATCGCGAAGGCGAGGCCATCGCCTGGCACCTGCTCGAGGTCCTCAAGCCCAAGGTCCCTGTGCGGCGGATGGTCTTCCACGAGATCACAGAGCACGCGATCGCAGATGCCCTCCAGCAGACACGCGAACTCGATATGCGACTCGTCGACGCGCAGGAGACGCGCCGCATCGTCGACCGGCTCTACGGCTACCCGGTCTCCGAGGTGCTCTGGAAGAAGATCGGCCGGGATGCGCGGTCAGCCGGACGCGTGCAGTCGGTCGCCGTGCGACTCGTCGTCGACCGCGAACGCGAACGCATCGCCTTCGTCTCGGCGTCGTATTGGGATCTCACCGCGACCTTCGACCCCGGCAGCTTCGCCGCTCGCCTCAATTCCGTCGAGGGCAAGCGCCTCGCGACGGGCCGGGACTTCGATGATCGCGGCCAGCTCACCGGCCGTGACTGCATCGTCGTCGACGAGGCTGGCGCCCGCGCACTCGCCGAGGCACTCGACGGTGTCGACTACACGGTCCGGTCCGTCGTCGAGAAGCCTGGCAAGCGCAGCCCCAAGGCACCCTTCATGACTTCCACGCTGCAGCAGGAGGCTTCGCGTCGCTTCCGCTGGAATGCCCAGCGTACGATGCGGGTGGCCCAGGGACTCTACGAGCGCGGCTACATCACCTACATGCGCACCGACTCGACCACGTTGTCCGAGCAGGCGGTTGCTGCAGCGCGCTCGCAGGCCGCCCAACTCTACGGCCATGATCATGTCGCTGACGGTCCCCGGCGCTACGACCGCAAGGTCAAGAACGCTCAGGAGGCACACGAGGCCATCCGCCCGTCCGGCGATTCCTTCCGCACGCCCGGTGAGGTCCAGCGCGAGCTGAGCGCCGATGAGTTCGCGCTCTACGACCTCATCTGGAAGCGCACCCTCGCATCCCAGATGACCGATGCTCGTGTGGCGACGACGACCGTCACGATCGGCGCTGTCGCACGCGACGGTCGCGACGTCGAATTCACCGCTTCCGGCACGGTGACGCTCTTCGCCGGATTCAAGGCCGCCTACGAGGACACCCGCGAGGAGGAGTCCGACGACGAGGCGGAGCGCGTGCTGCCGGTCCTGCGGGAGGGCCAGGGCCTCCAGGCGATCGACATGACCGCGGACGGCCACTCCACCAACCCGCCCGCGCGATTTACCGAAGCGTCGCTCACGGCCAAGCTCGAGGAGCTCGGTATCGGCCGGCCCTCGACGTACGCCTCGATCATGGGCACGATCGTCGATCGCGGCTATGTCTGGAAGAAGGGCTCGGCCCTCATCCCCTCCTTCCTGGCCTTCGCTGTGATCCGCCTGCTGGAGGAGCACTTCACCGAGCTCGTCGACTACCGCTTCACCGCTCGTATGGAGGAGTACCTCGATGCGATCGCCAATGGAGATTCCGAGCGAGGCGCCCAGCTCGAGACCTTCTGGCGTGGCGGCGACACCGATACCGGCCCATTCCGCGGAGTCCTCGACCTCACGACCGATCTAGGGGCGATCGAT
>JAULZJ010000022.1:0-12155 GCA_032117435.1 Candidatus Nanopelagicales bacterium
GACCTTGGATGCCGCCTTCGCCAAGGGCGAGTTCGACTTCGTCGCCGACGTGGCCGCGGATTTCCCGATCCGAGTGCTCGCCCGCATGCTCGACGTCCCGGATATCGACATCCCCCAGCTGATCGCCTGGGGCAACCGCATGGTGGGCAACACCGATCCGGAGCACGCCGACGTGCTCGCCTCTGATCCGGAGAGCGAGAAGTACCGGATGCTGCCCTTCCGCTCACCGGCCGCGCTCGAGGTCTGGGCCTACGGCGATGAGCTCAAGCGCCAGCGCCTGGGCCGCGATGGCAAGGACCTCGTCTCGACGCTGGTCAATGCCACGCCCATCGACGGTGTGTCCCTGAGCGAGGATGACTTCCACGCCTACTTTCTGCTGCTCGTCGTGGCGGGCAACGAGACGACCCGCCACACGATCAGCCACACGATGAACAACCTCATCGACCATCCCGATCAGATGCGTCGCCTACAGGAGGATCCGTCGCTCATCCCGTGGGCGGTCGAGGAGTTCCTGCGCTACGCCAGCCCGGTCTATCACTTCCGTCGTACGGCGACCCGCGACGTCGAGATGCACGGCCAGCAGATCAAGGAGGGCGACAAGGTCGTCACCTGGTTTGCCTCGGGCAACCGCGATGACGCCGTATTCCCCGACCCATATGTCTTCGACGTGACGCGCAAGCCCAATGAGCACATGGCCTTCGGTCGCGGCGGCCCACACATGTGCCTGGGCAATTCGCTTGCCCGCATGGAGATCACGATCATGTTCGAGGACCTGCTCTCGCGGGTCGACTTCGTGGAGCGGACCGGCCCCGTGGAGCGGCTGCGCTCCAACTTCGTCAACGGGATCAAGCGCTTCCCGGTCCGGGTCTCGCTGAGGTAGCGCTGGCGGTCGACCCGCCGACAGGCACACCCCGCTCTTGGGTTGGGCCGGACCGTGCTAGCACGGGATCTTCACCCCTGGGCGTGACCTTCGATCACGGGACAGGCAGGATCGGAATGTCCGATCCGCTCCTGTTTGATCGAAAGGCTCCCTAGTGCTCTTGTATCAATCCTCGCGCAAGATGTGGGCGTTCCTGTCCTCCTCGGCCGTTTTGGCGGCGCTCCTGTCCTGGCCACTCATGGCTGGACCCGCGCAAGCCGACACCAATTGCCCTGCCGCCGCAGTTGGCTTCAGCGCTGGTGATGGGTCGGGGGCACCCTACGAGATTGACTCATTGGCAGAGCTGCAGCTTCTCAAGGAAGATTCCACTTACTGGGATGACAGTTTTGTCCTCACCGGCAACGTTGATATGAACGGCTGCACGTGGTCAACCGCCGTGGGAGATGCTTCTATCGCCTTCACGGGAATCTTCGATGGTGACGGTCACTCCATCACCAATGCGACGGTCACCGTCACATCGAACACTGGAGACGCCCTCTCGGGAATCTTCGGCAGGGCCGCGTCGGGAGCTGCGTTCGTTGATCTGACCGTCAGTGGGGCAATAACCGCAGAGACGACCACCGGAGGTCAATGGGCGGTTGCCGGTGGCATCGTGGGAAGGGCAGACACTGTAACGATTTCCGGTGTCTCCTTCACGGGGTCTGTCACGGCTAAATCTTCGGTCGACCACCCGATGGCCGGAGGAATTGTCGGCGAAGGGATGGACGTCCATATCTCGTCAGTTGGGGTGAGAGCGAATCTATCTGCCACACAGGTGGGCCGGGCCGCTGCTGGCGGCGTCGCGGGTTCCCTGCAGGCTAGGAACCCTGGCACGTCGTCTATCGACAATGCGTGGGTGACCGGAACCATCGTCACGGAAGCCGATGCTCAGGCTTCCTCGGGTGGCATCGCGGGCTGGACCGGCACCATCGATATCACCCGTTCCTTCGCAGATGTCAAGGTGCGTGCATCCAATGGTTCCGAGCCTGCCGCTGGCGGCATCGTGGGTGGTGGGCGAGCCAGCCTCGATAACACGTTTGCCACGGCCTCGATTGTCAGCACCCGCATGGCGGGCGGCCTAGTTGGCTGGTCTATCCAGGACAACGCCACGGATTTTGCGCTTTCGGATTCCTACTTCACCGGCACGCTAAGCAACGGCGGTGATCAGGCACTAGGTGGGCTAATAGGGCGAGCCGACTACCTGTCCAGCGTTGACTATCAGGCCCCGGGAAGCGTGTGGAACCAACAGGTCTCCGGGGTTTCCGACGCCGCTGGCTACGCAGAGTTCGTTGACGGCGGGGGCACGGGCGATCCCATCGTCTTTGGTGCGCTTGGCGCGAGTACGGCGAGCATGAATTCCCAGGCGACCTATGCGGGTCAGGGATGGGCCATTGACAACACGTTCCCGACGTCAGACCCGTGGAGCCTCTGTCCGGCCTACAACGACGGCTATCCCTACCTCACGAACTTCTTTTCGACTTCTCCGTGCTCTGCCGTGGCACCAGCATCGCTGGCTCCCGCATCGCAAACAATCACCGGAGTGGTCGGATCCAGCATCTCTACGGCGCCACTGGTCGTCACCGGATTCACCTCGCCGTTCTTCACGATCTACCCCGAGCTACCGACGGGACTAACGCTCAATGCCCTTACGGGTGTGATCAGCGGCACGGTGTCGTCGAGGGTCGGGGCTGACACGACCTACACACTGACAGCAGTTTCCGCGTCGCTCCCGATGCAACGTGCCTCAAGCACCATTACTCAGACCGCTACGCCCATGCCTCCGACGGAACCGGGGCAGATATCGAAGTTCCCCGAGGATCAGCCGAACGACGGCAACTTCCAGGCAATCGCTTCACGCCCCACAGACGGCCACTCACTCGTGATCTCGTATGGCTGGGCTCGGGATGGGTCGAGCAACCTCGATGATTCCCTCTATGCCTTCCTGCTGGATGGCGAGGGCGAGGTGATTGGCGACGCCGTCGCTTTCGTTGATGGGACCATCGATATCGGCAACTACGGTCAGCAGCCGGCGGTTGCCTACAATCCCGTGACGGGGGGCTGGCTCGTGTGCTACGCGGCTCTCAGCGCAGGCAACAGCGTGCCGACATGTCAGTACCTCAATGCGGATGCGACAGCCAGTGGTGCAGCCTTCGCGATCGCTCCGCAGTTCCCCGACCTCTACAATCAAAGTGCGATTTCCTATGACGCCTCCACCCAGAGGTTCCTGGTGGCAAGCACCGCTTGGACCACGGGCGCGGCTGCTCGCTTCGTTGCCGCCAACGGATCAGGGGTACTGGGAGTTCCCATTGACATCGCCAGTTACACGACGACGGCCATCTCGCGAGAGGGCGGTCTGGACCTGGCCCACTCCCCCACATCGAATACGTATCTCCTCACGGTGCGAGGTCGCGCAGGCGGGGGTGAGCAACTCGCGCCCTGGGCCTATCACCTGGACGGGTCCGGTATCCCCACAGGTGAACCAGTCCGCTTCACCTCGACGGTTTCTGACTGGCTGTCCAACGGCTCGCTGGCGTACAACGCCGCAGATGACGAATTCATGATGGTGGCCATGTCATTTGACGGCCAGAAGCCCCTGGGTGCCCTACGGTTCCAGGCGGCATCCGGACAACCGGATCCCGGTGGCCCAGTGTGGACGGACTTCGGTGCGCCGTTTACGCAGCCCGGGACTCGTTATCGTCCTGCTATTGCCGCTCACAGTTCAGCCGCAGAGTTTCTTGTGTCGCTCCCTATCACGCTTGCCTCTGCTAGCAGTAGGTTGTTGTACTACGTGGTTCCTGTTGGTGCTGACGGCACAGGTGGTATTGCTCAGTATGTTGACGGTGACTCAACCGAAGTAGTCGGTGCGCGCCCCCGTATCGCGTTCAATGACAAGTCATGCGCATTCGTGACGACGTATCAGAAGGACTCGACGTCCTGGAGCTACCAGCTCTTCGGTGCGACTATCCCAGCTTCAACGCCGTGCGCGTCTCCGACGCCGCCTTCACCGACTCCTCCTGTGCCCCCGTCCGCGCCGCTGAATGCCGCTGCTACGGCGGGTGATCGGGCCGCCATTGTCACGTGGGCGGCACCGGCGGAGTCCGGGTCGTCGGCGGTGGGCTCTTACCAGGTGACGGCGGTCCCGGGTGGGGCTACCTGCCTCGCCACAGCGCCTGCGCGGTCGTGCAGGGTGACCGGGCTCGCCAATGGCACGTCGTACACCTTCAGGGTGAGGGCACTCAATAGTGCGGGCTGGGGCTCATATTCGGATCCGTCAAACGCCGTCACGCCGCGGCGATCCTCGGAGCCAAGCATGGTCATCACCGGCTACCGCGGCACCGGCAAGGACGCCCGCCGCGTCTACGTGGTGGGCTCCGCAGTTGGTATGGATGGCATGCGGGTGACTGCCTACATGCGGTTCCCGGGTCAGACGTCGTTCACCCCGGGGTCCGCCACCCGCACCGTGGCTCAGGGGAAGTTCGACTGGAGCCGCAAGTCCAGCAAGCGGATAACCGTGTACTTCAGTGACGATGACGTGCGATCTAATCGGATCGTGATCGCTGCCCGTTGATCCGTGGCTGTGCCGGAGGAGTCGCAGTGGAGCTCGCCTGTCTCCTCCGACACTGCCGGGTGGCGTGGAGTCCTAACGTCAGGACTTCTTGAGCGAGTAGCAGCGGACGGCGGTGAAGCCCGCGAGCCACTCGGTCTCGCTCGGGCCGTACCAGAAGAACTTGTTGTGCCCGAGGGTCTTCTCGCAGAACGACGCTGCCTTGTTCTGCAAGCCGGCGCTGTCGGGGTAGGGGCGATCGGCGAGGGCAGACATCGGCGTACGAGCGACATACCTGCCCGTGCCGTAGCTGGTCTTGAAGGTGATCGCCTTGCTGAGCGTGGGTGCACCGGTGATCGATCCCGTGACGGGAATCAGCTTGCCGTGGCGCTTCAGATCCGAAGGCACCGACGCGGCAGCGCAGGAGATCCAGTGGCTGCCGGCCTTCCATTCCCGCACGCTGGGGGTGTACCAAAGGAACCACGTGCGCGTGCCCGGCGCGGCCGTCTCTGGCTTCGCGACGCCGGCGTACCGATTGACCTCGACCTGGCAGCGCTGATCCATCCAGAGCACGAGTGCGGGGGAGTTGTTGCCCTTGGCGGCGATGTCCTCGGGGACGTCCAGGGTGATAACGGTCTCGACGGTGTGCGGCTCGGCGCAGTCGACGGGCGCTGCTGTGTACGACTTCCGCGATGCCTGCTTGTAGGTGTAGTCCCAGCAGGTGCCAGCCTCTGGCGCCACGGCCTCGGACCGGGGTGCGGAGCTCGCGGGTGCGACGTTCATCAGGCTGGCGGCCACGATGGCGGCGGGCAGGGCAAGGACAGCGGTGCGGCGTACAGAAGGCATGACGCCATTGTCACCCAGGAGCCGCCGCGGATGCCGGGTGGCTCAGACCTCGCCGGCGACCTGGTCGAGGAAGGCATCGACGATTGCGTGGGCGCGCTGGACCGCCGCAGGCTCCTCGCGCACGGTGCCCGCGAGCAGCTCTGCGGGGTCCACCCCGTCCTCCTCCGCCTCCGTGACGCCACCCTCCTCGAGCCAGCCCTCCAGGCAGGCGGCGGTCACCTCGGGATGGAACTGCACCGCGAGTGACCGACCGATGCGATAGGCCTGCGAGGCGCGCGGACTGCGCGCGATCTCGACGGCACCAGGCGGCACGGTGAAGCGGTCGTAGTGCCACTGGAACCACGGGCCATTGGCCACCAGGTCCTGGTCGTCGGAGTTGATCCAGGTGTAGCCGATCTCCGCGCGCGGCGCGGGCGCGACGGTGCCGCCGAGGGCCCTCGCGAGCGCCTGCGCACCGAAGCAGATCCCGAAGATCGGCACGTCATGTGCCTGCAGGTCGCGTAGCCAGTCGAGTTCGGGCTTCAGCCACGTGCCGATGCGGTCGTCGTCCCAGGCTCCCCAGGGGGCTCCCATCGGCACGACGACGTCGTGGTCGTGCACCTCGGGGAAGGCGAAGCGGACGTCGGGGGAGAAGAAGCGGTCACGGGGCACCACGATGGTCTCGACCACCTCGAAGCCCCGCTGGGCGAAGCGCTCGGCCACCGGCCCCGGGGGGCTGACGTGGTCATGTTGGAGAAACAGGACGCGCACGGCGAAATCCTCCCATACGATCCGTTCGTACCCGAACGATCGGAGTCAACCATGGATTCCCACCGTCCGCTCGACCTTGCAGATGTCCGGGCCGGCCTGCAGGCCCGCGGCATCGACGTCCTGAGAGTGCTGTACTCCGACGTGCTGGGCATCACCCGTTCCAAGGACATGCTCGTCACGCAGATGGAGCGTGCCCTCGGCCACGGGCCGACGTTCTGCCAGGGAGTCTGGGTGACCACCACCCAGGGCGACGTGCTCGACGCGCACGGCTCTGTCAGTGACGGACTGCCGGACCTCGTGACGCAGATCGTGCCGTCGATGATCCGCGACATCCCTTGGGAGCCCGGGGTCGCGTACGTCGTCGCCGACGTCTTCGAGCCTGATGGCTCGTCGCATCCGACTGCACCGCGCTCGGTGCTGCAGAACGTCATCGACGGCTACACCGAGCTCGGCCTCACTCCCGTGACCGGCCCTGAGCTGGAGTACTACGTCATGGAGGACCGCGACGGCGTGTGGCAGCGCACCTTCGACTACAAGGGCCTCGTCTACACGACCGGGGCGATGGTGGATCCGCACGGCTACTTCCTGCACACCCTGCGCATGTGCGACAAGCTCGACATCGGGGCCTTCGCGGGCAACCACGAATTCAGCCCATCGCAGTACGAGATCAACCTCTGGCATGCCGATGCGATGCTGTCGGCGGACCGCACCTTCATCTTCAAGACCGCGATCAAGGACATCACGCACCGCCAGGGCTTCCTCGCATCCTTCATGGGCAAGCCCTTCAACGACGAGGGCGGCAGCGGCTTCCACATGCACTTCTCGGTCGAGCGCGCCGGCGACAACATCATGAGCGAGGCCAGCGGCGAGCTGACCCCCATCGCGCTGTCGATGATCGCCGGCATCCTCGATCACGCCCCCGCGCTGTCGGCGCTCACCAATCCGACGGTCAACGCCTTCAAGCGCCTGGGGCCCGACACGCTCGCGCCCTTCCGAGTCAACTGGGGCCTCGACAACCGCTCGACCATGGTGCGCATCCCACCCGAGCGCGGCAAGGGCACGCGCCTGGAGTTGCGCATCGGCGATGGTGCGGCCAATCCCTATGTCATCTCCGCGGCCATCCTCGCCGCGGCGCTCGATGGCATCCGTCGCGAGCTCACCGCGCCTGCTGCCCTCGAGGGCTGGACCTATGAGGACGAGTCGGCGGATGTGCTGCCGATGACTCTCGAGGATGCGCTCGCCGCGCTGGAGGCGGATTCGGTCCTGCGCGAGATGCTCGGCAAGACCTTCGTCGACACCTTCGTCACGATGAAGGCCGACGAGGTACGCCGCTACAACGAGGCGGCTGATGATCCGTCGACGCGCGAGGTCACCGACTGGGAGGTGCAGGAATATCTCCTGCACTACTAGGTCGGCCCAACTCAGACCGGTTTGGAGCGATCCTCGAGGAGCGTGCCGCCGGCGAAGGTGACGCCGACCTCGCGGTAGTAGCCCCCGATGACCTCGCGGACGGGCAGGAGCGAGGCGGGCTGATCCCACTCGGAGTCGTGCAGTTCGAGCTCGGCGTCGCCGCGCCAGGGCTGGCCAAGATCGGCATCGCGACCGCCCATCGTGACGATCTGGTCCAGGCTGAAGGCTCCGCCGGCGATGCTCGGCATCTGCCGGTGATGCAGCATCGGCAGCGCATTGACGAAGCCGTTAGTCTCACTCGGCTCGCGCAGGGTGACCTTCGCCGTCGCGAGCCGGTGGTCATAGGCGGCGAGACTGGCCCCGAAGGTGCCGCCGGGGGCGACGCGCGGCGCGGCCTGGCCATGCGCCATAGCGCGCGTGACGTAGATGCTGCCGAGCTTCTTGGGGTAGCCCTGGAACCATCCGCGTCCGATCGCGAAGTCGGTCGTCACCCAGATGAGGACGCAGCGGCTGTACGTCGTCCCGCCGTACGCGCAGCGCACGACGGCGAAAGCCTCGAGATACTGCGACCGCGACGGATCGAGCAATTCGCGACCCTCGGCGCTGCAGGACTGCCAGTCGGCCCAGATGAAGGCGACCGCACCCGGGTCCTCGGGGGCGAGATCGACGCCTCCGGGGAGCAGGGCGCGCACGCGCTCGACGTCGGTGCGGTACTCGACCGTGAGCAGGGTGCCCGAGTAGTGCCAGGGCATCTCCGGCACGAGGGCCGAGCCGCCGTCGGGGGTGTAGGGAGGGAGGAATCCGGCCACGTGGCGAGGCTATCGGCAAATCGTTTGGGCCCGCACGAATTGGCCGAATGTGCTTGACCTACCGGTGGGTATGCGTCACCCTCGCGTTCATTCGGGGCCGTACGACCCGGCCCCCTGACCGGAGGGTTCAACTCATGGCGGATTTGCAGCCGGCACCTCCCGAGACTCCCGAGACGTCCCTGCGCAAGGGCCGGATCGGCGTCATCGGGATCGTCTTCTTCGTCGTCGCGGCAGCTGCTCCTTTAGTGGGCATGACCGGTGCGGTGCCCGTCGCGACGGTCCTCGGCAATGGCGCGGGGGTCCCGGGTGCCTACCTTGCGGTGGCCCTGATCCTGCTGCTCTTCAGTGTCGGCTACTCCGCGATGAGCCAGCACGTCACCAACGCCGGTGCGTTCTTTGCCTACGTCGGCAGGGGACTCGGCATCAACACCGGTGTCGGGTCGGCGTTCGTCTCCCTCGTCGCCTATTTCGCCATCCAACTCGCGATCTTCGGCTTCTTCGGCGCGGTCATGGCCGGTCAGATGGCGGCGCAGTTCGGCATCGAATGGCCCTGGTGGGTGTGGGTCTTCATCGCCTGGGCGCTCGTGCTGATCCTGTCGGTCCTCTCGGTCGACATCGGCGCGAAGGTCCTCGGCGTCCTGCTCACCCTGGAGCTCCTCTCCATCGTCATCACCGCGATCGCGGTCTTCGTCAAGGGCGGCCCCGAGGGCGTCAACTTCGCGGCATCCTTCTCGCCGACGGCCGTCCTCGCAGGCGGAATCGCCGGCACAGCCGGCATCGCCCTCGCCTTCGCCTTCGCCTCGTACATCGGCTTCGAGGCGACGGCGATCTACGGCGAGGAGTCGCGCGAGCCCAAGAAGACCGTCCCGCGGGCGACCTACACCGCGATCATCCTCATCGGCGTGATCTTCGCCTTCGTCACCTTCGCCATGGTCACGGCACTCGGATCGACCACCGTGGTCGACGAGACCCTGGCCCGCTCGACCATCGACGACATCCCGCTGCTGGATCCGGCAGCTGTGCTCTTCTCGATCGCTGACCAGTACGTCGGCGGGTGGATGGCCACGCTCATGAGCTGGCTGGTGCTGACGTCGCTCTTCGCCGGTCTCCTGGCCTTCCAGAACTCCCTGGCGCGCTACTTCTTCGCCATGGGGCGTGCGGAGGTCTTCTCGCAGAAGCTCGACCACACCAATCGCTTCGGTGCTCCCGGCAACGGGTCGATCACCGCATCGGTCATCACGGCCATCGTCGTCATCATCTTCATCGTGCGCGGCTGGGATCCGGTGCTCAATCTCTTCTACTGGTCCTCCGCCGTAGCGGTGCTGGCCATCGTGCTGGTGGAGATCCTCGTGAGCATCTCCGTGATCGTGTACTTCCGGCGCACCAAGGAGGACACGCGGGTGTGGCACACGATGATCGCACCGATCCTGGCCATCATTGGGCTTGCCCTCGGCGCCTATCTCCTCATGAGCCGTTTCGCACTCTTCGCCGGCACGGCTGCCGAGGGCTCCGATCCGACCGTGCAGGCGTGGGCGCTCAATCCGCTCGGCTGGTCGCTCGTCCTGCTGCCCTTCGTGGCCTTCGTCATCGGCATCGGAGTCGGCGCCCTGCGTCGCAAGAAGGAGAACGTCGACGCTATCGCCGACCTCGTGAGCTGATGCTCGACCAGGCAGTCGTCTCCGAACGGGAGGACGCGCAGCGCCGGCAGGCATTCCCTGCCGGCGCTGCCGTCACTCTGGCCGATCTCGAGGATGCGGGCCGCGAGCACGTGCTCGATGAACTACGGGCGCGCGAGCCGGTGACGTGGCTGCCGGCACTCGGTGGCTGGCTCATCACCGCGCGCGAGCCTGCGCGCCAGATCCTGCTGCCCAAGTCCGGTGCGACCGTCGAAGCGGAGCAGAACATGGTCCGCGCCTCGCTCGGCCGCATGATGCTCACCGTCGACGGCGAGGAGCACGAGCGCTATCGCCAGCCCTTCGAGGCGCCCTTCCGCGCGCGCGAGTCCGAGCGCCTCTTCGGCGCGCCGATCCGCGAGTTCGCGCGGGATCTCATCGGGCGCATCGACAGGGCATCCCCGGGCGCCGATGGTGTCGAGCTCACCCGAGCCTTCGCAGCGCCCTTCGCGGTGGGTGTCGCCGCACAGGTCATCGGACTGCCGCTCGACGACGTACACCGCATCGATGGCTTCTACTCCGCCTTCGCGGCCGCCATGGAATACACGGGCGACCCGGAGCCGCTCGCCCGCGCCGAGGCCGCTCGGGCAGAGCTCACCGCGCTGCTCCTGGAGGGCCTTACGCGCTCCAAGGTGGTGGCTGCCTCGGACCTCACGCCGGAGGAGGTCGCCGCGCAGCTGCGCGTGGTGATGTTCGGTGCGATCGAGACGATCCAGGCATCGGTGCTCACCACGCTCATGCTGCTCATCCAGCATCCGGAGTCGATGGCCGAGGTGCGAGCGGATCCCTCCTTGCTCGTGGGTGCTGTCGACGAGGCGATCCGATGGATGCCGCCGGTCGCCTTCATGGAGCGCTGGACCCGGGAGCCCGTGATGCTCGGCAGCGTGGAGATCGGTGGGCGGGAGTTCGTCGGCGTAAGCGTGATCGCAGCCAATCGCGATCCGAGTGTGTTCGCCGACCCGCTGCGCTACGACATCCATCGGTCGAATGCGCGGCATGGGCTGTCCTTCTCCTCGGGGGAGCACCACTGCCTCGGCGTGCACCTCGCGCGAATGCAGACCGTCATCGCGCTGGAGGAGATGCTCATGGCGTGGCCTCAGGTCGAGTTGATGTCGGTCATGCCACCGAGCGGATTCGCCTTCCGGCGTCCGACAGACATGACGGTGCGAGTGTCGTAGGCCCGGCTTTGACGGCGTAGTGCGACCCGTGTAATCTTCACGCCACAACTGAATACCTCATCAAGAGGGGCAGAGGGATACGGCCCTATGAAGCCCCGGCAACCTGCCTGAGTCGTCTTGCATCCGCGAGGCCCGATCAGGAGTGGTGCCACCTCCGTCTCGGCAAGTCGCCGAGAGAGATGAGCGAGAGGCCTTGCGATGGAACCCTGTATGCGCCACTGACCCGATGTGCTGTTGGCACGCGCCAATAGCCCGGAGTCAGTGGGTTTCTGCGCGTCACCACGCGCCCACCTTCACGTTTAGCCCGGCCGCGAGGCCACTCACACCGCGCTGCGGCATGCCTGCCGCGCGCCCTCGACCCAAGGACACGACATGACTGCTACGACCAGCACCACTCCGACCAGCACCGCACTGCTCAACGACGTCGACATCGAGGCTGTCGGCGGCCTCATCCAGGCCGTCAGCGATGACCCAGCCAAGGCAGCCACGCGCTGGCGCGCCAGCGTCACCTGGCTGGGCGGCTTCCGCAGCGAGGCGAAGGTGCGCTCCTTCGCGCCTATCGCCTCGGATGAGCCGGCGGCCCTGGGCGGCACTGACTCGGCACCCAATCCTGTCGAGCAGGTGCTCGCGGCGCTGGGCAACTGCCTTGCCGTCGGTTACGCCGCCAATGCGACGGCTCGCGGCATCGAGATCCGCGAGTTGCGCGTCGACATCGCGGGCAATCTCGACCTGCACACCTTCCTGGGCTTGCGCCCGGGCGGTCACGCGGGATTCGACGACATCAGCGTCGACGTACGCCTGGAGAGCGACGCGACGGCCGAGCAGGTGGCGGAGCTCCACCAGCATGTGCTGAGCACCTCACCAGTCGGGCACACCCTGCGTGCCGCCGTCCCTGTGGCGGCGACGATCGGGTTCAAGTAGGTCGATGAGTGGCGGGTTATCACGCGCGACACGCGCTGGAGCGCTGCGATACCCGCCGCTCAAGGAACTAGCGGCAGGCTGATGGGGCGTAGAGCTGACGTAGGC
>JAULZJ010000023.1:0-3512 GCA_032117435.1 Candidatus Nanopelagicales bacterium
CACGAATTGTCGCCCTCATCTGCGTCCCTGCGCTCGCTCTCGGCCTGGCTGGTCCGGCTCTCGCGACAGGACCGGTGATGCCGCCCAGCATGCCGCAGACACCAGAGGCGCAGTTCTACTACGACATGTGGTTTGGGGCCCCCGATCCTGAGTGGACCCCCCAGGGCACCGCCATTGCTGATTCCGGCTTTCGTCCGAATCCGAACGGTTTCCCCTATGTCAACTACGGCGGCTCACTCTCCCCCTTCAATTTGTTCTTTGAGATGCCCGACAATGATCTGCAGCCGATGACCTCGCCGTACATGCGCAGCCTCTATGGCGACGGCGTCTGCGCGGGCCCGGTGCTCAACGACGGAACCTGCAAGATGACCCCGGCAGCCGAGTATCTGTCCGTGGCACTATTCCAGCAGGTCACTGGCGTCGGTCACTGCGTTGGCTTTGCGGTGACGTCGGCAGGACTGTTCAACGGACAGATAGAACCCTCAGCCGTGTCGGCACTGACCCTCGCCGGTCAATCTCAACTCACCTTGAACACCCAGGACGTGATCGCACGAAACTGGTCGACCCAGACGACGACTCCCCGGAGCGATCTCACCCCCAGTGCGCTGGTCGAACAACTCATCGAAGACTTCCAGACAGCGGGGACGGTGCCCAACGTCTTGATTCTCTGGGGATCCTGGGGAGGACATGGCATCACCCCCTTCGCGGTTTACGACAAGGGGAACGGGCAGTTCGACATCGCGGTGTACGACAACAACTACCCCTTCCAGTCGCGAGCCATCCACGTCGACATCGAGGCAAACACGTGGGAGTACCAGGTGCTGCTCAATCCCTCGTCACCGGCCACCATCGCTAGTGGCGATGCCACTACAAGGAATCTGCAGCTTCAATCTGTGAGCCAGTCACTGGCCACCCAGGCGTGCCCCGTCTGTGCAGGTGGACGTGACACCAACCTTGTTGTCCTGGACCCGATTCCCGCCGCAGTGGCAGCCAACTTGGGTGTGAGCCTTCTCGACGCTGACGGAAATCCCATGCCACAGGATCGTGCAAATCAATTGCCCCCTCTCGACAGCGCCAACCCTGATCTCGTCGGTTTCCCGGCCGTTGATGTTGATCCTGGTGAGGGTTTCACGTATGTCGTCGAGGGAGCCAATGTGACCGAGACATTCCCCCTGACATTGAGGGATTTGTCCGCTGAGGGAGTAAGGCAGGTGTCGCTACCCTCTTTTCCGGTGGGTGCCAACGGATTCGCGGAATTCGACACTGCCGGAGTGTTCGGCTTCGGGGCCACAGTCGCGGTGAAGCCTCGGATGGAACGAGTGTTCACCGAGGGAGCGCGCCACTACACCTCAATCGTCTACGGCGGGCAGGAAGTCGCTGCCCTCAATGGGCGAACCATCACCGTGAAGTCCGGAACTAGTGCGGCCTACTACGGGGACAGCAAATCCGCTGGCGGATCCATGAGTGTGGTGGTGGTGCTGGATCGCGGTGATTCGGGACGCAAGTTCCGGGCCACGAATGTGACCTATCCCAAGGGCGGTCAACTCGTGCTGGACTATTCAGCGTGGAAGCGCACGACCCAGCGGCCGGCGTTTGGAGTGGACACCGATGGTGACGGTAGTATCGATGTCCCCGTGAGGATGAAGCAGGTCGGCCGCTAGCGCCGACCCGTGCACTGCGGAGCAGCCGCGTCACGCTAGCCACAGGCAAGCCTGACACTTCAGACCTCGCCGTGGTCACTCCTCGATATCGGACTCCGGCTCCGTCTCCTCGAGGTCGCCGCCCTCGCCTTCATCCTCAGACTCCTCCTCGACCTGCTCGGTCTCATCGCCGGACGACGACGAGCAGGCAGTGACGGCCGGCATCACCAATCCGACTCCGAGGATTACCGCGGCACCGAGGCGCGCTCCGCGCAACCATGGCTTCGAACTCGTCATCTGCTTCTCCTTTATCTGGGTGACTGTCAGACTCTCACGGTACGGAGCACCACTCGCCGCTGGCCGACCTGGCTGTGACGGAGACGGAGCCTGCGCGGTTGGGCAGGTAGCGCCAGACATTGAGCTCACGCTCCCGGTTGGCTGCACGAGTTCGCGTGTCTGCCGCGCCCCCCGACCGCGCGCAGGTGATCGCCCAACGCTCGCGTGGTGAGCAATGGGCGTTGACCACGTTGCGATGAGTCATCGCCTGCGCAGCGGCAGGCACGGCGCACTTCCTCATGGGTTCAGCACATCCTTCCTCTCACCGTGGGGCGGATCGGATGGCTGTAGATCACTTGGGGTCTGCTCGGCACCCACGGTCGGGCGGCCGCGGCTCACCCACAGGCTCGCGGCGATCGACACGGCGATGATCGAGACCACGATGCCGAGGCTGATGGCGGTGGGGATCTTGAAGACCGCGTGGCTCACGATCATCTTGATGCCCACCCAGACGAGCACGAGGGAGAGGCCCAGCTTGAGATAGATGAAGCGGTGCATCAGGTCAGCGAGGAGGAAATACATCGCCCGCAGGCCGAGGATCGCGAGCGCGTTGCTGGCAAAGACCAGGAACGGCTCCTGCGTGACCGCGAAGATCGCCGGGATCGAGTCGACAGCGAAGATGATGTCGGTGACTTCGACGAGGACCAGTACGGCGAGCAGTGGAGTCGCCATGAGCACGCCATTGCGACGAGTGAGGAACTTCTGCCCGTCGTAGTCGTTGGTCGTCGGGACGAAGCGGCGGAAGAGCTTCAGTGTCTTGGACTTCGATGGATCGAGGTGCTCATTGCGCTGCATCAGCATCTTGATGCCGGTGAGGATGAGGAACACCCCGAAGATGTAGAGCACCCAGGCGAAGCTCGCGATGAGCACGGAGCCCGCGGCGATGAAGATCGCACGGAAGACCAGTGCCCCCAGGACGCCGTAGAAGAGCACGCGATGCTGGTACTGGCGAGGCACGGCGAAGTAGCTGAAGATCATCGCCCAGACGAAGACGTTGTCGATGGCGAGCGACTTCTCGATGATGTAGCCCGCGAAGTACTGCAGGCCGAATTCCGCGCCATAGGCCCACCAGATGAGACCACCGACGCAGACCGCGACCGCGACCCAGATGCCGGACCAGATCGCGGCTTCCTTGACACCGATGACGTGGGCATCGCGGTGCATGAAGAGATCGACAGCAAGCATTGCCAGGATGCCCGCGAGGAGTGCGCCCCAGACCCAGAGTGCGACGTCCACGTCAGCCGCCCAGGCTCACGAGGGCGCAGGCGGTCTGCAGGGTCTCGCGCGCGACTCCGAACTCGGTCTGGTCCGAGCCGAGTGCCTCGCGGGCAGTGGTGAGCGCCTGGTCAATCTCGGTGGCTCCGGGCAGGTCGGGCGAGGCGGCCAGCGCTTCGTCGACGAGAGCGACGGCCTCGTCGAGTGCGGCGTACGCATCGGCCGAGCTCACCCCCGGGATCCATGCGGCCTGGGCGGCTGCGCAGGCGGCGCCCAACTGGGCCCCCGCTCCGATGAGGCCCTCTGCGGCCTCGACTGCCT
>JAULZJ010000024.1:0-2344 GCA_032117435.1 Candidatus Nanopelagicales bacterium
CACACCAGGCCGAACTCCTTGCGGCTGATCTCGGCCTTGCCCTCGAAGCCGATGCGCGTGCCGCCCCAGGGATCCTGGCTGGTGCCGAGGAACTCGAACTTCACATCGACGGGCTTGGTCACGCCGTGGATGGTGAGATCGCCGGTGACGATGAAGTCGTCATCGCCCTTCGGCGTGACGGCGGTGCTCCTGAAGGTGAGGGTGGGGAACTGGTCCACGTCAAGGAAGTCCGCGGACTTCACGTGGGCGTCGCGCTCGGCATTGTTGGTGCTGAAGCTCGAGGCGACGATCGTGAGCTCAGCGGAGGACTTCGCGGGGTCGGCGCCGTCGAGGTTGAGGGTGCCGGTGAAGTCGGAGAATCCCCCGCGCACCTTGGCCACCATGGCATGGCGGGCGACGAAGCCGATGGTTGAGTGGGTGGGATCGATCTCCCAGGTGCCGGTCGTGGCGGCGAGGTCGGTGCTCATGTCGGTCCTTTCAGGGACGGTCGGGCCGGCGCACCGGCGATATAGTTGAGAATTCAACCATATCGCCGGTGCGTCGGGCAAATGACCTCAGGCCCGGCCGGCGGCCTCGGGGCGCTCGGACATCCACTCCTGCATCGTGGCGCGATGCTCCTCGAGTTCCTTCGCCCTCTCGGGCGAGAGCGCATGCACATGCGCAGCGACGGCACTGCCGCCCGTCACCTCGGCGCGGATGTGGACGGTGTCGCCCACCTGCGGTGCTGCATCCTCACCGTCGCGCTCGACAACGGTTGCGTCTTTGACGACGTACGTCGAGGAGTAGCCATCCGGGCTCGTCACGGTGAGCGACGTCGCCGACACAGCGGTGACCTCGCCGTGCTGCATCCGCACGGTCACGTAGGTGCCGTCAGCCGACTCAACCACCCCTTCGCTGTGCAGCATGCGGCTCTCGGGTACGCGAATGCCCGGCTCATTTCCGCTGGGCCCGTGCCCGCTGGGTCCGTGCCCACCGCGCCCGCGCTGATCTCGCTCCTGGTCCATGCCGCGATCCATGCCGCGCGAGGGCACCGAGCCGCTTGCTGATGGAGCGGATGTGTCATCCGCAGCCAATCCCACGGCCGCGCTGGTCAGTGCACCCGCGCCCAGGGTCGCTGCCGCGACGATCGCGGCCATTCGTGCCTTGGTCATGGCGTTCCTTCCGTCCGATGGTCCGATGCTGCGGGCGCTGGTCGCCTGCAGCCCTCGGCCTGCTTCCAGCCTGGACGGCGGATGTGAGGCCACCGTGCGGGCGAGGTACGGAGCAGGTAAGGATGGGGCCATGGCGAGCGGACTGATGGCGCTGATCTTCCTGATCGTCGGCGTGGCCGTGATCGGCGGCGCGGCCCTGCTCATCTCCGGACGCTGGCGAGATGGACTGCCCGAGGTGCCGGCAGACGGAGACCGGCCCGTCGCGATCGGTGTCGACGTACCCGTGGGCGACCTAACCGTGGCGCAGATCGAATCCGTACGGCTCGATCAGGCGCCGCGTGGATACCGCATGGATGAGGTCGACCAACTCGTGGATCGACTCACCCAGGAGATCGAGGCCCGCGACGACGAGATCGCTCGACTGCGCCAGGGCCCCGGGGTCGCGGCGGAGGCACCCCGCGAGACCCCTTCGCGCGAGGACGCGTGAATCCTGGCGGACCCGTCGCCGGCACCGACGGCCTGCTCAGGTGCCCCTGGGGGGATGCGCCAGAGGATTACCGCGCCTATCACGACACCGAGTGGGGCCGCCCTGTCCACGGCGACGACGCGATCTTCGAGCGTCTGTCGTTGGAAGGATTCCAAGCCGGCCTGTCATGGCTGACGATCCTGCGCAGACGCGAGGGCTTCCGTGAGGTATTCGCGGGCTTCGCCGTACGCCGGGTGGCTGAGTTCGACGAGGACGACGTCACGCGCATCGCGGGTGACCCGCGCATCATCCGGCACCGGGGCAAGGTGGAAGCGGTCGTCAACAACGCCCGAGTCCTCACGCGCTGGCAGGACGAGGACGGTGAGGGTGCCCTTGACGGACTGGTGTGGTCCTTCGCCACGGAGCGCGCGGCCCCGAGCACCCTGTCCGACGTACCCGTGGAGACGGGGGAATCCCGGGAGCTGACCAGGCGACTTCGGGGACGCGGCTGGCGCTTCATCGGGCCGACGTCGGCCTACGCCGCCCTGCAGGCGATGGGGGTCGTCAACGATCACCTCAGCGAGTGCCATGCGCGTACGTCGCCGACCCGGTCGTCGGTCGAGGGACGCGATAGGCGATAATGATGCCTTCCGCTCCCACGGAAGGGGACACCATGGCTGCCATGAAGCCGAGGACCGGCGACGGTCCCATGGAGGTCACCAAGGAG
>JAULZJ010000025.1:0-4574 GCA_032117435.1 Candidatus Nanopelagicales bacterium
TTTCCTCGATTCTCATTCGGGCGCGATGCACCTCGCGCTTCCACGACTGCCGTGCCTGCGAGCGCTCCTCCCCCGACCACCGGGGGACGACGGTTGTTGCGCCATCCATCAGGCCTGGACGGTGGCCCAGCGTGATGGCGGCAAGTCGAGCCACGCCGATCGCGGAGAGCTCGGGCTCACGCACTCGCACCACCGGAACCCCGAGCACGTCGGCCTGCACCTGCAGCAGGAGCGCCGATGACGACGCTCCGCCGTCCACCCGAAGTTCGCGCACATTGGCTCGCCCGACGACGTCCATGACATCGACGACGTCGGCGATCTGATGCGCCACAGACTCGAGTGCGGCACGGGCCACGTGACCAGGCGAGGTCCCGGCGGTCATACCACTCAGGAGTGCAACGGCAGATCGATCCCAGTGCGGTGCACCCAGTCCGGTGAAGGCGGGGATGAGCGAAACACCCTGTGACCCGTGGACCGTCGCTGCCGCCTCCTCAACGACGACACCACCCGGCCTGGTTGCGTCGGGATCCAGCAGGCGGGCGACCCAGTCGATGGCCTGACCCGTCGACAGGATGTTGCCCTCGAGCGCATACGTGGGTTCGTCGAACCACCAGGCCACCGTCGTGTCGATTCCCTCGCGGGGGACATCGAGCTGAGGGAGTGCAGTCATGACAGACGAGCCCGTGCCCAAGGTTGCCTTCGCGATGCCCGCCTCTGCGGATGTATGGGCGAACAGCGACGCGTGAGAGTCGGCGAGGACCGCCACGATGGGCACCCCGGCAAACGGCGTACCGAACTCGGGGCGAATCGTGCCGAAACCCGCATGGGAAGGACGGACATCCGGAAGTGCAGCGCGAGGGATCCCAAAGGCGCTCAGGAGTGCGTCGTCCCAGTCGCCCGTCCGCAACGACAGCAGCATCGTGCGCGATGCATTACCCGCCTCGGATACCTGATCACCGGTCAAGCGGGCGACCAGCCAGGACTCAAGGGTCCCGACCATGGCATCGTCACCGGCCACCTGGTCAAGGAGCCACCGCATCTTCGGGGCGGAGTACATCGCGTCCAAGGTCAAACCCGTGACGGCCTTGACCTCAGCACGGGCTGCGCTGTCCCAGCGGGACACCACGTCCGCGGTACGCGAGTCCTGCCAGCTCAACATGGGGCCGAGAGGCCGGCCGCTCGATCGCTCCCAGGCCACGACGGACTCGCGTTGGTTCGTCAGCGCCACGCCCTGCAGACTGCACCCGGGCACGCTCTCGATCGCGTGGACCGCCGCCGACAGGAGCGCCTCCAGGATCTGCTCCGCGTCCTGCTCCACTTCGCCCGGCCCGCGTAGGTCAAGGGTGACCGACATGGACGCCCGGGCAAGGACAGCTCCGGAGTGCGCGGCATAGACGAGCGCCTTGGCCGAGGACGTCCCAGCGTCCAGGGCAAGGATCACGTCAGGGGCCACCGCGCCTCCCTCGTCCGAATGAATAATCATTCAGTGCCGTGCATTGATTCATCACCCTAGTGGGGCTGAATCGGCTCGGTCAAGGAATCGGGGGTCAGGGGTCCAGCGCCGTGCCCGGCGGGAGCAGATCGACCAGGGCGTCGTAGACATCGGGGGCGCCCACGACGAGCGCTCCGCCCCCGGTGATGCCATGCAGGCCGAGGAAGTCATTGGCCACCGCGCCAGCCTCCCGGCAGATGCACAGCGCTGCGGCACAATCCCACGCGTTGATGTGCATCTCGACGTAGCCGATGAGTTGGCCCGCTGCGACATAGGCGAGGTTGAGCGCCCCTGAACCCACGCGCAGGTACATCCCCCTCTGCGAGAGCAGGCCGTGCATGATGTGCGCGAGGTCATCCGGATGCGTCCTCATGGAGCATCCGACACCGGTGACCCCCTCATCGATCGAGGTTGCCTCGATGATGCGCGTGGGTACGCCGTTGACGAACGCCCCGCCACCCTTACGTGCGGCATACAGGTCGCCGCTCGATGGGTTCATCACCAAGCCGATGAGCACATCGTCGCCAACCACATAGGCAATGGATACCGACCAGAAGGGCAGGCCCAGTAGGAAGGGCTGAGTCCCGTCGATCGGATCGACCACCCAGGCGCCGGCAGCACCGTCCGCTCCACCACGGCCGGACTCCTCGCCCACGAAGGCATCACTGGGGAATGCCTCGGTGAGACGACGCCGGATGTGTTGCTCAACCTGACGGTCCGCCTGCGAGACAAGGTCCTGTGGCCCCTTGGCCTCGATGTCGAGACTGGCCACATCGCGCGAGTACGCGAGCGCTATGTCAGCCGCCTCGGCGATGACCTCCTGGGCTACCGCGTAGCGGGCGTCTAGGTCGGATGGGCTCACGATTCGTCCTTCCACAACCACGCCGCTCCTCGCACTCCACTGGAGTCTCCATGCTCCGATCGCACGATGGGGGTGGCGAACACCGTGCTGAATGTGTAGCGCGCGACGAGGCCCGGCAGATCGTCGTACACCTCGTCGATATTGCTCATGCCTCCGCCCATGACGAACACGTCTGGGTCGAGGGTATTGACGACGACCGCGAGACCCCGGGCAACTCGGTCGATCCAGCGCAGGTAGACGAGCTCGGCAATGCGATCACCCGCTCGTCGTCGCTGGATGATCTCGACAGGAGCGAGATCGAGACCGGAATGACGCGCATAGTCCCGTGCGAAGGAGTAGCCGGAGATCCAGGTCTCCATGCAGCCCCGCTGACCGCAGTAGCAGGCTTCGCCCGGGAGCTCGTCCACATGTGGGTGCGGCAGTGGATTGTGACCCCACTCCCCCGCGCTCGTGTTGGGGCCGTGATGGGGGCGTCCGTCGATGGCGATTCCGGCGCCGGCTCCACTCGCGATGATGACACCGAAGACGACGCGGTGGCCGGCGCCTGCCCCGTCGATCGCTTCCGAGGCCGCGAAGCAATCCGCGTCGTTCTCGATGCGCAGCTCTCGGCCCAGCGTCGCCAGGAGGTCGGCCTCCACAGGGCGCCCATTGATCCACGTCGAGCTCCCACCCTTGCCCAGGCGGGAAAGTGGCTCGAGGGACCCGGGGATTCCGATGCCTACGCGGCCGTGACGTCCTGTCTCGCGCTCCAGCCTGAGCACGATGTCGGCCACGAGCGACAAGCAGGCGGCATAGTCACCGCGCGGTGTCGCCTCTCGGATGCGCAAGAGTTCGCCGCCATCCGCCTCCATGGCGACACCCTCGATCTTGGTGCCGCCCCAATCCACGCCGATGAGCACACTCGACTCCAAGTCCGCGTAGCCACCATCGCGATGACCCCTGGGACCATAGCAAGCACGATACGTGGGAGCCCGGGCCTCGACTCCGGCCCCGGGAGCGCTACGCGGACGAGCGCGCGCCGCCGAAGAGGCGCTTGAAGAAGGAGTGGTCCTTCTTCCATTCCGCCATCTCCTGAGCGGTGCACTTGCAGCGCTGGTTCTTGGGGACTCCCGCCAGCACCTGGTTGACGTGCTGACCGCATCCAGCCCACGACGCCTTCTCACACCTCTTGCACGCCACCTGTCGACACATGACGGAGATGATACCCCAGGGGGTATAGTCCTGACCATCCCCCGGGACTTCCCGGCAGGCGACCGTTAAAGTGAGAATGGTTGTCATTTATCCACCACTTCTCACCCCCGTATCCAGGAGGCAAGCATGTCCGCAACACCGTGGGGCAAGACCGAACTTCGCAACGCCGTCGCCGAGCGCAGCGGCTTGCCCGCGAGCACCGTCGATGCCGTGCTCGCTGCGCTGTCCAGCGTCGTCGTCGAGCAGGTGTCCAAGGGGACCAAGCTCCAGATCCCCGGTATCGCGACTTTCGAGGTTGTCCAGCGCGCCGCACGCACGGGCCGCAATCCTGCGACGGGCGAGAGCATGCAGATCCCCGCGCGCAACGCGGTCAAGGTGAGTGCGAGCGCTCCGCTCAAGCGCGCCGCAGCCGGTGGCTGAGGCTGAGTTCGCACCCGATGAGGCGGCCGAGCCTGGCTCGGCCGTCCTCATCGATCAGCGAGGCATCCCCACCCACGAATGCCTGTGCTGCGGATCCAACATCTTCATCATCCGGGCGAGTTTCGAGGACTACGAGATCGCCGCGTGGTTCCTCGAAGGCGAATGCGCCGGGTGCGGCTGCCCCGTGACGGTCCCCTGCCCGGCCGACGATCCCGAGCAGTACTAGTTCGCCAAGGCGTCACAGGCCCGTGTCGGCAATGTCGCGCCCGAGCGGACGCGCGACCCCCACAAGGGTCGGGGCCACCGGGGGCAGTGTCCGGATGCTGCTCAGTGATACTCCGGACACATCGAACGCAGCCTCCTCGAGAAGCCGCCCCGTGTCGCGATCGACTCGGCAGCCCCCGGCAAGCTTCGGCCACACCGGCGCGACCGCGCGCTGGAGCCCGCGCACGAGTGTCCCCTGCTCAGCACGGACGTGCTCAAGGATGTGCAGTGTGCCCTCGGGACGCAGCACGCGATGGATCTCGGCGAGTGCAGCCTGCGGATCCTGGACCGAGCACAGGACGTAGGCCACGAGCACCGAATCGACGGAGTCGTCAGGGAGGGGGA
>JAULZJ010000026.1:0-7984 GCA_032117435.1 Candidatus Nanopelagicales bacterium
AGCGAGGCGCGCATGACGAGCGAGTAGTCCGCGAGGTAGATCAGGGTCAACGTCGTGCACGGCAGCACCATGTGCCAGAGGACGTCGAGCCAGCCCGCAGGAGTCCCCGTGTCGACCCCCGGCGATGCGATGCCGCCCACGGGGAAGAGTCCGGGCAGGCCGAAGGCGCCGACACCGAAGACGATGAGCAGCATCAAGCCGAGCCAGAACTCCGGCATGGAGTAGAGCGTGAGCGTGGTGCCGGTGGAGACCTTGTCGAAGCGGCTGCCGGGCTTCCACCCCGCCCGGATGCCGAGCCAGATCCCGATGATCGACGCCAGCACGATCGCGGTGCCGAGGAGCAGGAGCGTCGGCCAGATGCGCTCGCCGATGAGCTCCCACACCGGCTGCGAGAAGCGTGTCGAGTCGATACCCGGGTCAAAGGGATTGCGGATGTAGGTGAAGAACTGCTCCCAGATCGGCCTGTTCAACTCCTCGCGCAGTGCCGCGATCTGCTCGGGGTCCATGTTGCGACCACGCGTGTAGAGGCCGATCGGATCGCCGGGCAGCAGACGGAAGAGGAAGAAGTTGAAGATGACGACGAAGGCAAGCGTGATGACCGCGCGCAGCACCTTGATGCCGACTACGCGTGCGGTCGATCCGCTGCCGCGGCGCGGCCGGATGGGATCCGGCTCACCGACCGCGACCTCCTGGAGGAGGCTCACTCCCGGTCGCTCTCCTGCGACTTGGAGCGCATCCGCACCAGCGCGACGACGAGACCGACGATGACGAGGGCGGCGATCACGAGCCCGATGATGAGGCCGGTGCTCGACCCGCCCGAAGTCTCCTCAGCTGCGGCCGTCTCACCGCCGGGCTCCTCCGTCGCGCCGGGTGAGGCGCTCTCCGTGGTGCCCCCCTCATCGCTGATCGGCGCGACGTTCTCGTAGGTGTAGGTGCCGTACTGGAAGGTGAGCGATCCGCTGCCCTCGGGCTGCCCGACGAATCCGGTGAAGCGATCCGAGCGGTAGGCCTCGAGGTTGTCGTAGTAGTACGTCACGACGTACGCGACCTGGTCGTAGAGGATCTGCTGCATCTGCTTGACGATCTCCGCGCGCGCGGCCTGGTCGGTCGTGACCGCCTGCTGCGCGTAGAGACGGTCGTACTCCTCGTCGCAGAAGAATGAGTCCGACAGGTCGGCGTAGATCTCGCCGCCATCCTCGTAGGATCGCTTGTCGCAGGTGAAGGTCGACAGCTGGTAGTCCGGGTCGGGCTCGACGACCCAGCCCCACTCGAACATGTCGAACTCGCCTCGTCCGATGATCTCGAAGAGCGCGTTCTCGTCGACCGGCTTGATGTCGGCCTCGATGCCGATCGCGGCGAGGTAGGACTTGAAGTACTCACCCGACTTCACCGACGTGTCCGAATCACTGCGCACGAAGAGCCGGTACTTCATCGGTACGCCGTCGGGGCCGACGCGTACGCCATCGGGTCCCATCGCGTAGCCGGCGTCATCGAGGATCTGATTGGCCAGGACCGGGTCGTAGGCCTGCGTACCCGGATTGACGTGCAGGGTCGTGTAAAGCGGCGGGATGATCGTCGATCCCGGGGTGCCGTACCCATCGAGGATCTTCTCGACCAGCTGCTGACGGTCGATGGCGTGCGAGATCGCGAGGCGCACCTTCTGGTCCTGCATGTGCGGGTTGCCATCCCCGATGGGGGTGCCGTCGGTGAGTGCCGCACCGAGGTTGAAGGCCAGCTCGTTGAAGCCGGAGTAGGACCCGGCGTACGTCGTGATGCCCTCCTGGCCCTCGAGCGAGCTGAAGACGTCGGCGGTGAGGCCGCTGGCGAAGTCGATCTCGCCCTTGATGAGGGCCTGCCCGAGGGCGTCGGGGTTGTTGTAGACACGGAAGACGAGTTCATCGACGTTCGGTCGACCCTTGTAATAGTTGTCGTTGGCCACCAAGCGAATGAACTGACCGGTGCGCCGCTCGACGACGAGGAAGGGTCCGGACCCGACCAGGGTCTCGCCCGCCTCGGGCTCGTTGGCGTAGGACTTCACGGCCTTGGCGTCGACACTGCTCCAGATGTGCTCCGGGAGGATGTAGACAGCGAGCCGCTCCATGATGGGCGACGGCTCCCTGACCTCCATGACCACGGTGCGATCGTCGGTCGCCTCGACCGAGGTGATGTTGCGGACGTAGTTGCCGTAGTTGCGCTGCTCGTAGCGTCCGTCGAGGATGCGATTGAAGGTGTAGACCACGTCATTGGCGGTCAGCGGAGTGCCATCGGACCACAGCAGGTCGGGGCGCAGGGTGTAGGTCCAGGTGAGGCCGTCGGGTGAGACGTCCCAGGACTCCGCCAGTCCCGCATCCGGGGTGAAGTCGACCGCGCTCGATGACAGCAGCGTGGAGTACTGCAGCTGGAAGATCTCATACGACTCCGCGAGGATCCCCGTGAAGGGATTGAGCGAGTCGACGTCGGCGAGCATGCCGACGGTGAAGACCACCGGGTCAGCCGCCTGGGCCGGGGGCACCGCCGCTGCCGGCACGGCCACGATGGTGGCTGCTGCCACGCTGGCGATCAGTCTGCGGATCACGTCATCTCCCTCGTCGAGCTACTCGTAGTCTTCATGCGTGCCCGAAGCCCCGCGTGAAGCCGGTCCCGATCCCTACGCATGGATGCGCGACCACGGCCGTGCCCTGCCCTACCTCGTGGCCGAGCGCGCCGTCAGCGACGAGCGACTGGCGAGCCTCGCCGCTCTCTCCGATGAGGTGCTCGCCGAACTCGTGGCGCGCACGCCGGATGCTGAACTGTCGGTCAGCAGGGATCACGGTTCCCATGCCTACTACACGCTTACGCCTCCTGGTCGCGAGTTGCCCGAATTGCGACGAAGGCCCCGCGGGGCATCCGGATCCGAGGTGTCCGACGCGGGTCAGCTGCTCCTCGATCTCGCCGCCTTCGGGTCGCCGTACGCCGCCACGGGGGTCGTGGAGCCGAACCCCGACGAGTCGCTCCTCGCCTACTCCGTCGACCTCAACGGCTCGGAGCGCTACACGCTGCGCTTCCGGTCGATGGCGGGTGACGACCTGTCGCTCGCGATCCACGACACCTACTACACCGGCGCGTGGTCGGGGGAGTGGTTCTACTTCACCGTCATCGACGCACTCAATCGCCCCTGCGAGGTGCATGCCGTCCATCCGCGCACCGGGGAGCGCCGTGTCGTCGTCACCGAGCCCGATCAGCGCTTCGAGCTCACCGTGCGCCGCAGCCAGGACCACGTCGTCATCGCCTCGCACTCGCGCACGACGAGCGAGTGCTGGACGGTCATCGACGGCGAGGCCGTCTCGATCCTGCCTCGCGTGGCCGGTGTGGAGTACGACGTCGAGTGGGATACCGACCGCTGGCTGGTCGTCTCCAATGCCGATGAGGTGGAGTTCGCCCTCATCGCTCCGGCCAGCGACACCGCCCCGGCACTAGACCTGCGCGGCACGCCCGACCGGCCCGAGCGCATGCACGACATGGTCGCCTTCGACGATGCGATCGTCACCTACTCCCGCGTCGACGGCGAGGCCCGCGTCCGCATCCTCGAGCGCGATGGCCGCGTCCGAGATGAACTGCGCCCGGAGCCCGGGGGCTCCCTCCGCCTCGGCCGCAACGACGATCCGCACGCAGGCTTCGTCACCGTCGTCACGGAGTCCTTCACCGATCCCACGCAGTGGTGGGACGTCGACCTCGTCACCGGCGACCGACAGCTGCGCCATGAGCGCGAGGCCCCCGGCCATGATCCAGCGGCGTACGTCAGCGAGATGGTCTACGCCACCGCGTCGGACGGCTGGGGCATCCCCATCGTCGTCACGCGGCATCGCGATACGCCGCTCGACGGCAGCTCGCCGTGCCTGCTCTACGGCTACGGCTCCTATGAGTCGGTCGACGATCCGTGGTTCGACCCGGGCGTGATCCCGCTGCTCGATCGCGGTGTCGTCTATGCCAAGGCCCATATCCGCGGCGGTGGCGAGGTGGGCCGCCAGCAGTGGATCGACGGCCACCTCCTGGCCAAGCGCAATTCCTTCACCGACTTCATCGCCGCGGCCGATCACCTCGCCGGTGACGCGGGCTCACCCGCGCTCGTCGATGGCTCCCGGATCGTCGGCAGGGGAGGCTCGGCCGGTGGCCTGCTCCAGGGCGCGGTCTATGCCATGGCGCCGCGTCGCTGGGCCGGCACGATTGCCGAGGTGCCCTTCGTCGACTGCGTCACCTCGATGCTCGATCCCGAGATCCCGCTCACCATCACCGAGTGGGAGGAGTGGGGCGATCCGCGCATCCCCGAGCAGCGGGCCTACATGGAGTCCTACACGCCGTATCTCAACCTGCCCGATCCCACCGATCGCCCACCGCTGCTCGTCACCGCCGCACTGCATGACCCGCGCGTCCTCGTGCACGAGCCGGCGAAATGGGTCGCGGCACTGCGCCACTCCGATCCGCAGCACGGCGAGCGCGGCAGCGTCACCGATCGCGGCAGCGTCGTCTTCCGCGTCGAGACCGGCGAGGGATCGCACGGCGGTCAGGCCGGGAGGTACGCCGCCCTCGCCGACGAGGCCCAGGTCATCGCCTGGGCCCTCGCGGCGATGGACCTGACCTAGACCGCCTTGATGGCGGTGAGGTGGTAGCGCTGGATCGCGAGCAGGGCGAGCGTCTCCACGGTCGCGATCTGTGGCTCGGAGAAGACCCAGTTCTTCTGCTTCGGCACGTACTTATCGGCCTGCACCTCGACGATCGCCATCCCGGTGTACATCCAGATCGACAGCGAGTCCGCTGAATTGCGGGTCGCGGTGCCCCCGGGCAGCGGCTCGGTGATCTGCACGTCCTCGTTGATGATGAGCTGCTCCTGGCCGTACATCCCGGGCTCGGTGAAGACCGAGATCTTGACCGTGGCCGTGCCGACCTTGGTGCCGTCGGCGTTCTTGAGGTCGTGCGTGTGAGTGCCGGCGCATGATCCCGCGGCGTTGACCAGCTGCTGCCAGGCGAATTCTGCGGTCTGCACGTCCGCGTACTGGTAGACGGCCTGCCCGACGGCGAGGAAGTGGCCCTCCTTGTTCTGCTTGAAGTCCATGCCCATCGCGGCCACGGACGACGACTTCTCACCCTTGATGACCTTGCCCTTGGTCCTGCACTCCTCCGGGCGCGCGCCCTTCATGTCGACCTCGGCCTTGTAGGTGTCGAGGGTGCCAAGCCAGCGGGGGTGCCAGGACTTCTTGATGAGGACCTGCTTCATGCCCTTCTCATTGAGGGCGACGTACTCCAGGTCGGCCGCCTGGGCTGGCCCGGAGAGCGCGAGGGATGCAAGGGCCGCGACGGAGGCGGCGGCGATCAGTGCTTGGGAGATACGCATGCGCGGAGGCTAGCGCCTCGTCACCCCTTCCGGGGACGGCTTGGCGGACCTGCCATTACTCGGCGTCGTCGTCGTCCTTCTTCTTGTCGTCGCCGTCCTCAGGAGCATGGATCGCGGAGTAGCACGTCACCGTCTGGCTCAGCAGGTCCTCGGTCTCCTTGTCCGGAGTGCCCTGCGGCAGGCCGGTCACCTGGGCGGCGAACTCATCAGCGGCGGCTAGGCCGTCGAGGTTGAGGCCGGTGCCGGTCCACTGCGCGAGGACGGCCAGGCCCGGACCTTCGACGAATCCGAGGATCGCGTGCTTGCCCTCGTCATCCGTGCGGACGTCGACGACCTGGCTGAGGGTGTAGTCCGGCTGCAGCACCGCCTCGATCGCGGCGACCTGCTCGCTCGTCGCCGAGTCGCACAGCACCGCGAGGATCGTCTCCTGCCCCTTGGACTCGCTCGCCGTGGGTGATGCCGAGGGGCTGGCCGATGCGCTCCCAGCCGCACTCGAGCTCGGTGCCGCGGACGTGCTGGCCGCCTCCTCCGTGCCCGCCGAGCAGGCGGTGAGCGCCAGGCCGGCGACGGCAGCCGCGGCGGCGAAGCGCACCAGGGGCCTACGGGTCAGTGATGTGCGGGCCTGCGTGGAAAGGGCATGGGCTGCGCGGACTCCGAGGGTCATGACGGCAGGCTACGTCGGCCGCGGCCCGGAGTCTCGCCACGGCGGCCCTCCCGTTGCCACGTTCCCAGTCTCTTCCCAGCCCCGCCCCTGGCGTGCGCACCTCACTCGGAGCCACACTCAGGACATGACGCGCACGTCTGCACGCCTGGGCACCCTGCTGGTGGCCCTCGTCGCGCTGTTCGCCGTCACGGTGGCCCCGGTCACCGCCAAGGCCAGCGAGTCCGCCCTGCGGGATCGCAGCCACGCCCGCATCGCCGTCATCCTCGCCGACGCGGTCGGCTCGGGGCTGTACTCCAGCGCCCAGGAGAGCTACGTCACCAGTGCGCTCCTCCCGACGTACGTCGACCCCAAGCAGTTGTCGTCGAAGGTCGAGGAGCGCACGATCGATGGCTTCTGGGCGATCGTCACCACCGATACCGGCCTGACGGAGAGTCAGGCCAAGTCGCGGCTGGCCAATGGCGCGACCCTCCTGCGCATCACCGGCGATTCGGCCGAGCTCGTGCAGGATCGGCTGTACAAGTGGCTTGCCAAGCCGGTCTTCGCCGCATTCCTCGATCGGCAGATCACGGGATCGGAGTCGGCCGCCCTGCGCGATGACATTGCCCGCGCGGTCGACCGGCTGATGCGTCAGCCCGGTGGCTCCGACGGCAAGGTCGCCGTCTCGCCGCGGCGTATGTAGGTCGCCCGCACTGACCCGATAGGGTCCCCTCAGCTGCTCGTGGTGGCCGTCTGCGGTAGGGCGCAGTGATCCCGACCATCTCGAGCTCCGGCCCCCGGCGCCTCCAGAATGGAGTGAGGCATCGGGGGCCGTTTAATTGATCTACCCTCGTCCTATGGCCCTTCTCGTCGTCGACGACGATCCGTCGCTACGCCAGGTGCTTGAGCGCGTGCTCGCCTTCGAGGGCTACGACGTCGAGACGGTCCCGACCGGGTACGACGCCCTCGAGCGCATGCAGGTCCCCGAGCGCGGTGCGGCCACGATCGACCTCATCGTGCTCGACCTCGGCCTTCCCGATATCGATGGCCTCGATGTCGCGCGCCGCCTGCGCGCCGATGGCCAGGTGCTGCCCATCCTCGTCCTCACCGCTCGCGGGGATGTCGGCGATCGCGTCGCCGGACTCGATGCCGGAGCCGATGACTACCTGCCCAAGCCCTTCGACATCACCGAGCTCGTCGCTCGCGTGCGCGCTCTCCTGCGCCGTACCGGCCACACGGAGTCGACCGGCCACTACACCCTCGGCGATCTCACCCTCGATGCCGCGCGTCGTCAGGTCACCCGCGGGGATGAGGAGCTCACCCTCACCAAGACCGAGTTCGCGCTCCTGCAGGTCCTGCTCGCCGCCGATGGCGCCGTCGTCGAGCGCGCCGACCTCATGACCGAGGTATGGGGCTTCTCCTCGCCCACGCTCGACTCCAATCTCGACACCTACGTCTCCTACGTCCGTCGCAAGACGGAGGCCGGCGGCCGCATGCGACTGGTGCACACCGTGCGCGGCGTCGGCTTCGTCGCGCGCGTGGAGTAGCCGCACCATGCGCTCACTGCGCACGACGGTCGCGCTCATCGTCGCCATCACCGTCGCGCTCTCGGTCGTCGGCCTCGCGATCGGCGTGTGGTTCCTCACCCGCAGTGCCCTGCTGGGCAGCGTCGACTCATCGTTGCAGTCCCGCCTCGAGGCCGGCATCTTCCTCGAGGATGTCGAGGATGCCCCGCCGGTCATTCGCCCGCCCATCTCCGGGCAGCCGACCGTGCTCGTCGATGGGGTCCTCTCGGATGGCGAGGTCTTCGAGGTCGATCGCGAGTCCTTCGACCTGCCCGCCGATCCGCAGGACATCCGCATCGCCGAGTCGCCCCCCGGCACCAGCGCCTACTCCACGCGCGTCGCGCCCAATGGCGAGCAGGTGCGCGTGCTCACTGTCGCCGTTGTCGACGGAGCCGCGGCACGCGCGGTGCG
>JAULZJ010000027.1:0-3215 GCA_032117435.1 Candidatus Nanopelagicales bacterium
CGTCAAGGCACCCGTGCGCCTGGCGCGCACCCTGCGTGGCCTGGGTGCGCGCGCGGGCCTCGCGGTCAATCCCGCGACCCCGATCACGCCGTACGCCGATCTGCTCCCCGATCTCGACATGCTGCTCATCATGTCCGTGGAGCCGGGCTTCGGCGGTCAGCCCTTCCTCGACATGGTGCTGCCCAAGATCACCGAGGCGCGCGACATGGCGCGCCGATGCGGTGGGGACATCTGGGTGCAGGTCGACGGCGGCGTCAGCGAGTCGACCATCGAACGCTGCGCCGCAGCAGGGGCTGATGTCTTCGTCGCCGGCTCGGCGGTCTTCGGTGCCGACGACCCCGACCGCATGGTCCGCAGGCTGCGCGAGATGGCCGCGGCAGTCGCGGGGGAGTAGTGGCGCACGCTCGGGAGCAGGAGGCGATGCAGCGGGCCATCGAGCTTGCCGCATCCGCCGACATCCCCGACGGCCCCAACCCGCGCGTGGGATGCGTGCTCCTCAGCCCGGACGGCACCGTCCTTGCCGAGGGGCGCCACCTCGGTGCCGGCAGCCCGCACGCCGAGATCGATGCGCTGGCCCGCGCGGGAGCGGCGGCACGGGGGGCGACTGCCATCGTCACCCTGGAGCCCTGCAATCACACCGGCCGCACGGGCCCGTGCAGCGAGGCACTCATCGCCGCCGGAGTCGCCCGGATCGTCTTCGCGCAGACGGACCCCCATGCGATAGCCGCGGGAGGAGCCCAGCGCCTGCGCGATGCGGGCATCGATGTCGAGGGTGGCTTGCTGGCCGAGGAGGCCGCTCAACTCACGACGGCATGGACTTTCGCGGTCACCACCGGTCGGCCCTTCGTGACATGGAAGGTCGCCGCTTCGCTCGACGGACGTGTCGCTGCTGTCGACGGCTCGAGCCGGTGGATCACCGGAGACGCAGCGCGTGCCGAGGTCCACCTGTGGCGCCGTCGCTGCGATGCGATCGCCGTCGGCACGGGCACCGTGAAGGCCGATGATCCGCACCTCACCGCGCGCGACCCCGCGGGAGACCTTGTCGACACGCAGCCGCTGCGGGTGGTGATCGGGATGAGCGACATCGCGCCCACGGCCCGTGTGCTCGACGCTGCCGCTCCCAGCCTCCACGTGCGCACGCGCGAGCCACGCGCCGTTCTCGCCGCGCTCACGGCTCGAGAGGTGCGCCACGTGCTCCTCGAGGGCGGCCCACGGATCGCGGCTGCCTTCCTCCAGGAGGGGCTGATCGACGAGGTCATCTGGTACGTCGCTCCGGTGATGCTCGGCGCGGGAGACGCGGCCGTGGCCGATCTCGGCATCGCGCGCCTGGGCGACGCGGTCCGTCTACGGGACGTGCGCGTCGAGCAGGTGGGCGAGGATGCGAGGATCAGCGGGCGCATCTGACCAGGAGGGCCCGTGTTCACCGGCATCGTCGAGGAAGCAGGCGAGATCACCGAGGTGGTCCGCCTGCCGGATGAGGCAATGCGCCTCGTCGTGCGAGGGGGAGTCGTGACCGAGGGCACCCGGCACGGCGACTCCATCTCCGTCAATGGCGTCTGCCTCACGGTGACCGAAATCACCGACGGCGTCTTCGCCGCTGATGTCATGCGCGAGACGCTCATGCGCAGCTCGCTGCGCGACGCACGTCCCGGCCTGCGCGTCAATCTCGAGCGCGCGGTCCTGCCCACGGCTCGCCTGGGCGGGCACATCGTGCAGGGCCATGTCGACGGTACGGCAACCCTGGTTTCCCGCGAGCACTCCGAGCACTGGGACGTCCTGCGCTTCGCCGTACCCCCGGGTCTTATGCGCTATCTCGTGGACAAGGGCTCCATCGCGATCGATGGAGTCTCGCTCACCGTCTCCGCGGTGGACTCCGACGAGTACTGGTTCGAGGTCTCGCTCATCCCGACCACGCTGGCGCTCACGACACTGGGCGAGCGCCACGTGGGCGACATCGTCAATCTCGAGGTCGATGTCATCGCGAAATACGTCGAGGGCCTGCTCCGCGCGGGTGATCGTGATGGGTGACAAGTCCAGCGGCCTCGACGAGGCGCTCGCCGCCCTCTTGAGGGGAGACGTCGTCGTCGTCATCGACGAGGGCGATGACCTCGCCGGCGAGCCGGGTGGGGGAGATCTCGTGGTCGCGGCGGCGCGAGCGGAGCCGGCGCAGGTCGCCTTCGTTGCCCGGCACGGCTCAGGCTGCGAGCAGGTGGCCGCCGACGGCGAGGTGCTCGATCGACTCGACATCTCGCCCATGGCCATCGGTGCCGATGGCCGGCCGTCCGCAGCCGCCGTGACGGTGGATGCCTGTGCCACGACGGGCGGGGGCGTCACTGCCGCGGATCGCGCCCTCGCATTGCGCCTGCTCGCCGATCCGCATACGCATCCTGCCGATCTCGTGCGCCCCGGGCACCTCGCGCCGATCCGCGCGATTCCCGGCGGCACGCTGCGCCGCCCCGGGCGCCCGGAGGCCGCGGTCGATCTCGCCATCCTGGCGGGGGCCCCTCCCGTGGCCCTGCGCGTGGAGATCGCCACCGACGATGGTGCGCTGCTCAGTCCTGCGCAGGCGCAGGAGTTCGCGCGCGAGCACGGACTGGCCTGCGTCACCATCAGCGAGCTCATTGCTCGCCGCCGACGCGGCGAGCGGCATGTCGAGCGCTGCGCCGAGGCGGACCTCATGACCGAATTCGGTGCCTTCCGCGCGGTGGACTATCGCAATCGCCTCGACGGGATCGAGCATGTGGCGCTCGTCGCGGGGGAGATCGGCGACGGTGAGCGCGTGCTTGTCCGCGTGCACTCCGAGTGCCTCACCGGGGACATCCTTGGATCCCTGCGCTGCGACTGCGGACCTCAGCTCCACGCCGCGATGGCCGCCGTCGCGCAGGAGGGACGGGGCGTCGTGCTCTACCTGCGCGGTCACGAGGGGCGTGGCATCGGCCTGCTCCACAAGCTCCAGGCCTACCAACTCCAGGATGCGGGCCGGGACACCGTCGATGCCAATCTCGATCTGGGCCTGCCCGCGGATGCCCGCGACTACGGCATCGGCGCGCAGATCCTCACCGATCTCGGTGTGCGCTCGATGCGCCTACTCACCAACAATCCGGCGAAGCGGGCCGGTCTCGAGGGCTATGGCCTCTCGATCGCCGAGCGGGTCCCGCTCGTCATCACGCCCAATGAGCACAATGCCCGCTATCTCGCGACCAAGGTCGAGCGCA
>JAULZJ010000028.1:0-1622 GCA_032117435.1 Candidatus Nanopelagicales bacterium
GAAGTCGGTGCGCTGCTCGACACGCGTGGCCTCGACCTTGTATGTCACCTTGAGGACAGGCGAGTAGATCGAGTCGATGGGGATCCGGCCGATCTCCTGCCCGGGCTGCTTGTTGAGGGTGGCCGAGACGTAGCCGCGGCCGCGCTCGACGACGAGCTCCATCTCGAGCTTGCCCTTGTCATTGAGCGTGGCGATGTGCAGGTCCGGATTGTGGACCTCGACACCCGCGGGCGGGGCGATGTCGGCGGCGACGACCGCACCGGGACCCTGCTTGCGGAGGTACATGACCACGGGCTCGTCATGATCCGAGGAGACGACGAGCTGCTTGATGTTGAGGATCAGCTCGGTCACGTCCTCCTTCACGCCCGGGATGGTCGTGAACTCGTGGAGGACCCCGTCGATGCGGATGCTCGTGACAGCCGCACCCGGGATCGAGGAGAGAAGCGTGCGGCGCATGGAGTTGCCGAGTGTGTATCCGAAACCCGGCTCGAGGGGTTCGAGCACGAAGCGCGAACGGAACTCGCTGATCGGCTCCTCGGTGAGGATGGGGCGCTGCGTGATGAGCACGTGATGTCCTTTCGGCGACGTCCGCTATATGACGTCGGGTTGGGGGAAGGGACTGCTGGGGTGTGGCTACTTCGAGTAGAGCTCGACGATGAGCTGCTCCTGGACCGGGGTGTCGATGACCTGACGTGACGGCAGGGAGTGCACGAGGATCCGCATCTGGGAGGGGATGACCTCGAGCCATGCCGGCACGGGGCGCTCGCCGATTTCGGCGTGCGCGACGACGAAGGGCGTCATCTCTCGCGAGCCCGGGCGCACCTCGATGATGTCATTCGGCTGCACGCGGTACGACGGGATGTCGACCTTGTGGCCGTTGACGGTGAAGTGGCCGTGCGTCACCAACTGGCGCGCCATGTCGCGAGACTTGGCGAAGCCAGCGCGGTAGACGACGTTGTCGAGACGCGACTCGAGAATGCGCATGAGATTGTCGCCGGTCTTGCCCGTGCGGCGATGCGCCTCTTCGTAGTAGTTGCGGAACTGCTTCTCGAGAACGCCGTAGATGCGCGTGGCCTTCTGCTTCTCTCGCAGCTGGAGCAGGTACTCGCTGTCCTTGGTGCGGCCGCGGCCGTGCTGCCCGGGCGGGTAGGGGCGCTTCTCGAAGGGGCACTTCGGGGACTCGCACTTGGAGCCCTTGAGGAAGAGCTTGGTCTTCTCGCGACGGCAGCGCTTGCAATCAGCGTCTGTGTATCGAGCCATGGTGTGTCAGTTCTCCGTTCTCAGACGCGGCGGCGCTTGGGCGGGCGGCACCCGTTGAAGGGGACCGGGGTGACGTCTTGGATCGAGCCCACCTCGAGGCCCGTGGCCTGGAGGGAGCGAATGGCGGTCTCGCGGCCGGAGCCGGGGCCCTTGACGAACACGTCGACCTTGCGCATGCCGTGCTCCATAGCGCGGCGTGCAGCAGACTCGGCAGCGAGCTGGGCAGCGAAGGGAGTCGACTTGCGGCTGCCCTTGAAGCCCACCTGCCCCGAGCTGGACCAGGCGATGACAGCACCACTGGGATCGGTGATGGAGACGATCGTGTTGTTGAACGTGCTCTTGATGTGAGCTTGCCCGTGGGC